>CAXRES010000058.1:0-3980 GCA_964229575.1 Alphaproteobacteria bacterium | reverse complement strand
GTCTTCGACCTGCTTGCCGGTGATCGGGGTCAGCGGCAGGCGCGCCTTTTCCGCCGATTGCTGGAACCTGGGATCTTTCATCGTGGCATCGAAGGCGACGCGCAACGCCGCGACGCGGTCGGCCGGCGTGCCCGGAGGCGCGACGTAGGGCCGGCCCATGTACTGCCGGGCAACCAGGAATTCCAGAACGGTGCGATCGGTGGCGTTCCTGGCGAGATCGAGCACCAGCGGCACCTGCGGGAAGTCGGGACTTTTTTCCATGCCGGTCTGAACGAGGACGATGATCTCGCCCTTCTTGACCTTGTCGGCGATCTGCGTCTGCACGCTGTCCGATCCGATGCCGCACAGCCCGCCGACCTCGCCGCGCTCCATCGCCAGGATCACCGAACTGGTGCTCGGATATCCGCGGATGATCTTGAACCTGGTGCCGGTCAGGCTGTTCATGAAGGCGGCGACGAGCTGGGTGGAGGAGGAGGCCGAGCCGGTGGAGCCGACCAGCAGTTCCTTCTCCATCGCCTGTTTGATGGTGACGACGCCCGAGGACTTGTGCGAGATGCAGGTGGAAATCAGCTGGTTGGCGCTGCCGAGCCAGTTGAATTTCCGCGCATCGAACTGGACCTTGGAGCCGAGCAGCTGGTCGACGACGATGGTGTTGTGGATGCCGGCGATGTCGAGGCCGGTTTTGGCCGCGGCGTTGTACATGTAGCCGGCAAGCCGCAGGCCCGAAGCACCCGGCATGTTCTTGACCACGATCGTGGGATGGCCCGGCAGGTGGTCGCCGAAGTGGCGTGCCACCGCGCGGCCATAGGCGTCGTAGCCGCCGGCCGGCGCCGAGCCGATATAGATGCTCATCGTCTTGCCCTTGTAAAAGGCTTCGATGGATTGGGCGGCGGCGGTGCCGGCGGCGAGCCCGCCGGCGACCAGCCCGGCGGCAAGCGCGCTGAGAACTGGCTTCATCTCTGTCTCCCTGTCTGCGGGGGTGGATGCCCCGAAAAGCCCGATTTCGGGCCAGTCTAGCACGGGGCGGAAGGGTCGCGGCAAGCCGCAAGGCCGGTTGCCAGCGCCGCGCCACGGGCGCTATCGTCAAGGCGCCGCGGGCGCTATCGTGCGCGACGACGGGGCCCCGGCGCGAACGGCGCGGGCCCGGTGGGAGGACCAATGGACGGCTCGAACCTGACGCGCGATAAGCGCATCGCCTTCGACGTGATCGAGCGCAACGCGCGCGCCATCGCGCTCACCGGCGACAGCATTTTTTACTTCGGCGAGTTGGGCAACCAGGAATACGAAAGCGCCGATCTGATCGCGGGCATCCTCGAAAAGGAAGGCTTCCGCATCGAGCGCGGCCTGTCGGGCTTTCCCACCGCCGTGCTGGCGACCTGGGGCGAGGGTAGCCCGGTCATCGCGCTGCATACCGAATTCGACGCCAACCCCGACAACAGCCAGCAGCCCGGCGTGGCCGAGATGAAGCCCATCGTCGAAGGCGCGCCCGGCCACTGCGAAGGCCATAACGTCAATGCCGCCGTCATGGTGGGGGCGGCCGTGGCGCTCAAGCGGACGATGGCGCAATGTGGCCTCAAGGGGACGCTCAAGGTGCTCGCCGCCCCGGCCGAGGAACAGGTGCTGTCGCGGCCCTATTTCGTGCGCGACGGCTACTTCGACGACGTCGATATCGCGCTGCATCCGCACATCGGGCCGGAACTGTCCGTGGGCTACGGCTTGCAGCAGTCGGCGCTGATCTCCGTCACCTTCACGTTTCACGGCGAGACCGCCCACGCCGGCACGGCACCGTGGAAGGGGCGCGACGCGCTCGATGCCGTGGTGCTGATGGATATGGGCCTCGCCCAGTACCGCGAGCACATGGCGCCGACCTCGCGCCTGCACCGTGCCATCACCGAAGGCGGGCTTCAGCCCAACGTGGTGCCGAAGCGCGCCACCATCTGGTGGTATTTCCGCGACCCCACGGCGGAGGGGGCCGAGAAGCTGTTCGCCCACGCGAAGAAGGTGGCCGAGGGCGCGGCGCTGATGACCAACACGACCTGGGAACACACGGTGCTGTCGGCCGTGTGGCCGACGCGCGGCAACCGCACGCTGGCCGAGACCGTGCGGCGCAACATGGAAATCGTCGGCCATCCGCAGTGGTCGGCCGACGAACACGCCCTTGCCCGCACCTTGCAGGAAAAGGCGGGCGTCACCGCGGAAGGCCTGCGCGACGCCCTGCCGCCCTGGAAGGGCGAGGCGCGCCAGCGCCCGTCCGCCAACGACGGCGGCGACGTGTCGTGGAAGGTGCCGATGGTGAAGTTCTACTTCCCGGCCAATATCCCGGGCATCGGCTTCCATCACTGGGCGGCGGGGGTGGCGCTCGCCACTTCCATCGCCCACAAGGGGGCCATCGCCGGGGCCAAGGTGCTGGCGGCTTCCGCCCTCGATTTCCTCACCGATCCCGGTCTGGTGGCCGAGGCCAAGCGCACCTTCGCCGAGGAACTGGGCGGCGTGACCTATCACCCCCTTCTGCCCGTGGGGCAGGAGCCGCCCAAGACCCTGAACGCCGACAAGATGGCGCCCTTCCGCGACAAGATGCGCGCGCATTATCTCGCGGAAAAACCCGAATTCGTCTAGTCCACCTGTTTCCGTAACGAGGAACGTTATCAATGGCTTCCATCGACGCGCTCAAGGACTCTCTGATCAAAGCCGGGCGCATCCTGGCGGCGGAAGGCCAGGGCGATCTCATTTTCGGCCACGTCACCGCGCGGCTGCCCGATGACGACGCGCGCTTCCTGATGAAGCCGCACAATTTCGGGCTCGAGGAAATCACCCCGGACAACCTGATCGTCTGCGACCTGGAAGGGGAGAAGGTCGCGGGCACGAGTGCCCGGCACATCGAGGTCTATATCCATTCCGAAATCCTGCGCGTGCGGCCTGATATCGGCGCCGTGGTCCACACCCACGCGCCCTATGCCGTCGCCTTTTCAGCGCTGGGGCGCGAGATTCAGGGCATCGGCCACGAAGGCTCGCTCTTTCATGCCGGCATCCCGGTGTTTTCCGAGACCGCCGACCTGATCGTGGACCAGACCCGCGGCAAGGCGGTGGCGCGCTCGCTCGCCGACAGCAACGTGCTCATCATGCGCAACCACGGCATCGTCACCGCCGGGCGCACCATCGAGGAAGCCACCGTGCTTGCTCTTTATCTGGAGCGCGCCTGCAAGGCCCAGCTCCTGGTCGAAGGCTGCGGCGGCGCCCGCCATGTCTGCTCCCGCGACGACGCGGTGGCCAAGGAGGCGCGCATCCTGCCCCAGAGCCCGAGGGTTTTCGATTACCTGGTGCGCCGGGTATCGTCGGAAGAACGGTAAAGCGGGCCTAATACAGCCGCGGCGCAAAAAACGAAACGAGAGGCTAGTCAACTGCATGTATGCAACCGTTGCACGAATACAGGCTGTGGAGCATGTGGCTCGATCCGCGAGCCCTTTCACGGGACGACCGCCCGCTAATGTTGCCTATGCCACGCCGTGTGGGAGGATGTTGCATGGCAAATCAGACGAAATCTTAACCGATGGCTCACTCACGCGATTCGAGGGCCGGATTAATCTAGTTTTCACTTCGCCGCCTTTTCCACTCAATCGCAAGAAGCGGTACGGTAACGAGACGGGAGAGGCTTATATCAAGTGGCTTTGTGCCTTCGGCCCTCTGTTCAAAAAAATGCTGACCCCCGATGGGTCCATTGTGGTTGAGATGGGTAACTCATGGGAACCGGGCATGCCCGTTATCTCCACATTTGCTCTGCGCGCCTTGCTCGAGTTTCAGGAGCAGAATGACCTCTATCTTTGTCAGGAATTCATATGGCATGACGTGGTCCCCTGGACTGTATCCATGTTGAGGTAGAGTCCGTCATAAAGGAGACGGACATGAAGCGTTCGAGGTTCACGGAGGAGCAGATCATCGGGATTCTGCGGGATCAGGAGGCGGGGATGAGAACCGCCGATATT
>CAXRES010000057.1:0-15557 GCA_964229575.1 Alphaproteobacteria bacterium | reverse complement strand
GACGAAACGCTGGTCGGCCGCGTCGTCGACGACGTGGCGGCGGCCATCGCCGCGGCAAGCCGCTGAGCCGATCATGAGGGGGAGAGTCCTCATCATCGCCGGCTCGGATTCGGGTGGCGGAGCCGGCATCCAGGCCGACATCAAGACCGTGACGGCGCTCGGCGGTTACGCCGCCACTGCGATCACCGCGCTCACGGCGCAGGACACGACCGGCGTGCATGGCGTCCATCCCGTGCCGCCCGAATTCATCGCGCTCCAGATGTCGCTGGCGCTCGCCGATATCGGCGCCGATGCGATCAAGACCGGCATGCTCGGCGACGCGGCGACGATCGAGGCGGTCGCCAGCACCCTGCGCGACAAGGCGGCCAGCGTACCGCTGGTACTCGATCCCGTCATGGTGGCCAAGGGCGGCGCCAGCCTGCTCGACCGGGGCGCCGTCGGCACTCTCAAGTCGCGCCTTCTGCCGCTCGCCTTCGTCGTCACGCCCAATGTGCCGGAGGCGGAAGCGCTCGCCGGACGGCCGATCGGCGGGGTGGGCGACATGGAAGCGGCCGGGCGCGACCTCCTCGCGCAGGGGGCGCGCGCGGCGCTGGTCAAGGGCGGGCATCTTCCGGGACCGAAGGTCGTCGACGTGCTGGTCACGGCCGGCGGCACGCAGACATTTTCCGGGCCGCGCGTCGAAAGCCGCTCGACCCACGGCACCGGCTGTACGCTGGCTTCCGCCATCGCCTGTTCGATCGCGCAAGGCGCGGACCTTGCCGAAGCGGTGGCCCGCGCGCGGGCCTATGTGGTGCGCGCCATCGAGACGGCGCCGGGCCTCGGGCGCGGCCACGGGCCGCTCAACCACGGGCATACCGTCGCGCCGTTTTCCGGGCGATAACAATCAACCATTTGTAAATAAAGAATTATTTCCGTCGAGAAGCCATGTGCCAAGGGCATCGTGGCCATCGGCGACGATTCATTGACGCGAAAGAAATTATGGTTAGTATCCGCGCCGGGCCACACCCCCCCAACGGGGTGCAACTATTCTGGAAGGAATAGCCAACCATGAAGCCGCAAGTCCGGCCGCGCGACCCGCGCTTTTCCTCGGGACCCTGTGCAAAGCGTCCCAACTGGTCTCTCGACAATCTGAAGAATGCAAGCCTCGGCAGGTCGCACCGCGCCGCCGAAGGCAAGGCGCGTCTGGCCGAAGTGATCGACCGCTCGCGCACCGTCCTCGGCATCCCGAAGGACTGGCGCATCGGCATCGTTCCGGCTTCCGACACCGGCGCCTTCGAAATGGCGATGTGGTCGCTGCTCGGTCCCCGCGGGGTCGATGCCTTCGCCTGGGAGAGCTTCGGCGCCGGTTGGGTGCAGGACATCGAGAAGCAGCTCAGGATCAAGGACCTGCGCAAGTTCGAGGCGGGCTACGGCGAGGTTCCCGATTTCACCAAGGCCGATCCCAAGCGCGACATCGTCTTCACCTGGAACGGCACCACGTCGGGTGCGCGCGTTCCCGATGCCGACTGGATCAGGGATGACCGCGAAGGCCTGACGCTGTGCGACGCCACGTCGGCCGTCTTCGCCATGGATCTGCCGTGGCACAAGCTCGATGTCGTCACCTGGTCCTGGCAGAAGGTGATGGGCGGCGAAGGCGGACACGGCATGATCGTGCTGAGCCCCCGCGCCGTGGAGCGGCTGACCAGTTACAATCCGCCCTGGCCGATGCCGAAGATATTCCGCATGACGTCGGGCGGAAAGCTGATCGAGGGCATCTTCAAGGGCGAAACCATCAACACGCCCTCCATGCTCTGCGTCGAAGACGCCATCGACGGCCTCAAGTGGGCCGAGGAGATCGGCGGTCTCAGGCCCCTGATCGCGCGCGCTGAAAACAACCTCAAGGCGATCAGCGCCTGGGTGGCGCGGACCGACTGGGTGGATTTCCTGGTCGCCGATCCGAAGGCGCGCTCCTGCACCTCGGTCTGCCTCAAGATCGTGGCGCCGTGGTTCCAGAAGCTGCCCGAGGACAAGCAGGCCGCGGTGCCCAAGCAGATGGTCAAGCTGCTGGAGCAGGAAAAGGCCGCCTACGACATCGACGGCTACCGCGATGCCCCTCCGGGCCTGCGCGTCTGGGCCGGCTCGACGATCGAGACCTCGGACCTCGAAGCGCTGTTCCCCTGGCTCGACTGGGCCCTGGAAACCGTCGCCAAGGATTTCGGCGCCTGAGCGCCCTCACCCACTTCTTTCCTCAAGGACAGACCAATGCCCAAGGTTCTCATCTCCGACGAACTGTCGCCCGCCGCCGTGCAGATCTTCAAGGATCGCGGCGTCGAAGTTGATTTCAAGCCCGGCATGAAGGCCGACGAGCTTCTCGCCTGCATCGGCAACTACGACGGCCTCGCCGTGCGCTCGGCCACCAAGGTGACCAAGGACGTGCTGGCCAGGGCCGCCAACCTCAAGGTCATCGGGCGGGCCGGCATCGGCGTCGACAACATCGACGTGGACGCCGCCACCGCGCGCGGCGTCATCGTCATGAACACGCCGTTCGGCAACTCGATCACCACGGCCGAACACGCCATCGCCATGATGTTCTCGCTGGCGCGCGACATTCCGGCGGCCAATGCCTCGACCCATGCCGGCAAGTGGGAAAAGAACCGCTTCATGGGCGTGGAACTGGCGGCCAAGACGCTTGGCGTCGTCGGCTGCGGCAACATCGGCTCGATCGTCGCCGACCGCGCGCTCGGCCTCAGGATGAAGGTCGTCGCCTTCGATCCCTATCTCACGCCCGAACGCGCCAAGGATATCGGCGTGGAGAAGGTCGAACTCGACGCGCTCTTCGCGCGGGCCGATTTCATCACCCTGCACACGCCGCTGACCGAGCAGACGCGCAACATCATCAATGCCGCCGCCATCGCGAAGATGAAGGATGGCGTGCGCGTCATCAACTGCGCCCGCGGCGAGCTGGTGGTCGAGGCCGACATGGTCGCGGCGCTGAAGTCCGGCAAGGTGGCGGGCGCGGCCTTCGACGTGTTCCCCAAGGAACCGGCCAAGGAAAGCCCGTACTTCGGCATGGACAACGTCGTCTGCACGCCGCACCTCGGCGCCTCGACGACGGAAGCGCAGGAAAACGTCGCCCTCCAGGTGGCCGAACAGATGTCGGACTACCTGATGACCGGCGCCGTGGTCAACGCGCTCAACATGCCCTCGGTTTCGGCCGAGGATGCGCCCAAGCTCAGGCCTTACATGAAGCTGGCCGAGGAACTGGGCGGTTTCGCGGGCCAGCTGGCCAAGGCAGGTTTCGACAAGGTGACCATCGACTACGACGGTCATGTGGCGGAGCTCAACACCCGCCCGCTCACGGCCATCGTGCTCAAGGGCCTGCTCGCGCCCCTGATGGAATCGGTCAACATGGTGAATGCTCCGGTGATCGCACGTTCCCGCGACATCGACGTCACCGAAGCGACGCATGAACGCGCCGGGGACTACCAGACCCAGATTCGCGTCACGGTGTCGGGCAAGGGCGGCACGAAGTCGGTTTCGGGCACGCTGTTCGGCGGTTCCAAGCCGCGCGTGGTCGAGGTCAACGGCATACCGCTCGAGGCCGAGATCGGCCAGCACATGCTGTTCGTCACCAACCAGGACAAGCCGGGCTTCATCGGATCGCTCGGCCAGACCCTGGGCGCGGCCGGCGTCAATATCGCCACCTTCGGGCTGGGCCGGATCAAGGCGGGCGGCGATGCCGTCGCGCTGGTCAACACCGACGAGGCGGTGGACGAAGCGACGCTCGCCAAGGTGCGCAAGCTGCCCCATGTCGTGCAGGCCGAGGCGCTGGATTTCTGACGCATCCGGGATCGGCGATGGCCGTCCCCGGCATGTTGCGTTAAACTCGCGCCGTAACGGGGGCGGGGCGCCTTTGCGCCCGTCCCGACAGCGGGAGCGCGCCATGCATCGCACCGATCTCAGCGATCACCAGCACGGGCACACCTTCGGCATGGAGCGTCGCCGCCCGGCCGAAACGCGCACGCTGCTGGTCGTCTGCCTGACGATCGTGACCATGGCGGCGGAGGTGGCCGCGGGGCTGGCCTTCGGCTCCATGGCGCTCTTGGCCGACGGCATCCACATGGCGTCCCACGCGGTGGCGCTCGGCATCGGCGTTCTGGTCTACGTCTATGTTCGCAGGCTCGCGGGCGATCCCAGGCTCGCCTTCGGATCGGGCAAGCTCAATGCGCTCGGCGGCTACACGTCCGCCCTGCTGCTCGGCCTTTTCGCGCTGGCTATGCTCTATGAAAGCGTGATGCGCCTGATCACGCCGGTGCCGATCCGCTTCGACCTCGCCATCCTCGTCGCCGTCGTCGGCCTCGTCGTCAACGGGGTTTCCATCCTGCTGCTGCAAGGCGCGCACGATCACGGCCACGACCACGACCACGACCATGCACAGGAGCATGGCCATGGCCGCGACAGGCACGACGACCACAACCTCAAAAGCGCGCTGTTCCACGTGCTGGCCGATGCGCTCACTTCGGTGCTGGCGGTCGGCGCGCTGCTGATCGGTAAATACACGGGCGCGGTCTGGCTCGATCCGCTGATGGGCATCGTCGGCGCCGCCGTCGTGCTGTGGTGGGCCCGGGGCCTGATCGGGACGAGCGGCGGCGTGCTGCTCGACCGCCAGGGCCCCGAATCGCTGCGCGAAGCCATCCGCCAGCGGATCGAGAGCCTGGGCGACAGCCGCATCGCCGATCTGCACCTGTGGTCGGTCGGGCCGTCGCTCTATGCCGCCGAAGTGGTGGTGCTCGCCCACGAACCGGCGCCGGCGGAGGCCTATCGAAGCCGTCTCGACGACCTGGCGCTGGCCCATGTCGTCGTGGAAACGCGCTCCTGTTGCTGATTTATTGCCGCCATGCGGAAAAGCGGCTAGAAGCGTGACGGGGCCGTGGCGCCACGGCCGCCCCCAGCGAAGCCCGGACTCTCCAGATGAACGACGCGAATGGATCAGGACTTCTCCCCCCGGGGATGAACGATATCCTGCCGCCCGAGGCGGCCTTCGAGACGGCGACGGTCAATCGCCTGCTCGGGGTGTTTCGCGCGCACGGCTACGCCCAGGTCAAGCCGCCGCTGGTCGAATTCGAGCAGAGCCTGCTTTCGGGCACCGGCGCCGCCATGACCGGCCAGACCTTCCGGCTGATGGACCCGGCAAGCCACGCCATGCTCGGCCTGCGCGCCGACATGACGCTGCAGGTGGCGCGCATCGCCACGACGCGCCTTTCCCACGAGCCGCGCCCGCTGCGCCTCTGCTATTCGGGCCAGGTGTTGCAGGTGGCCGGCAGCCAGCTTAGGCCCGAGCGCCAGGTCGGCCAGGCCGGCGTCGAACTGATCGGCGCCGCGAGTCCGCGCGCCGATGCCGAAGTCATCGCGCTCGCCTTTGAGGCGCTCTCGGCCATCGGCGTCGAAGGCCTGTCGGTCGACCTCAACGTGCCGACCCTGGTACCGGCGATCATGGGCGCGCTCGGTCTTTCCGGCGACGATGCGCGCAAGGCGCGCGCTGCACTCGACCGCAAGGACGCGGGCGCCATTGCCGCGCTTGGCGCGGTATCCAAAAATGGCGGCTCCGCCGCCGCGCTTGGCGCGGCATCTAAAAACGGCGGCTCCGCCGCCGCGCTCGGGAACGGCGCTTCCACGTTGCTCGCGCAGCTGCTCAAGCTCGGCGGTCCGGCCGACGGCGCGCTCGCGGCGTTCGCCTCCCTGGATCTGCCGGGCGAAGCCGCCGCCGCCTGCCGTCAGCTGGCCGAAGTGGTGGCGCTGTTGCGCGATATCAATCCCGCCATCCGCCTCACCATCGACCCGGTGGAAAACCGCGGCTTCGAATATCACACCGGCGTCAGCTTCGTGCTGTTCGCCCTTGGCGCGCGCGGCGAACTGGGCCGCGGCGGACGCTACCTTGCGGGCGGCGCCGGACGGCCGAACGGGGCGGAGCCCGCGACCGGCTTCACCCTGTTCATGGACACCGTCCTTCGCGCCCTGCCCGAAGCGACGGCGCCCGAACGGGTCTTCGTGCCTTTCGAAGCGGGTCGCGCGGCCATCGCCCGCCTGCAGGGCGAGGGCTGGATCACCGTGGCCGGGCTCGATCCGGTGAAGGACGCCGCCGCCGAGGCGCGCCGGCTCGGCTGCACTCATGTCTGCAAGGACGGCAAGGCCGTCGCCGTCGGCAAAGCATAGGAAAACAAGGGGATTATCATGGCCAATGTCGCCGTGGTCGGCGCCCAGTGGGGCGACGTAGGCAAGGGCAAGATCGTCGATTGGCTGTCGGAGCGCGCCCATGTCGTGGTGCGTTTCCAGGGCGGCCATAATGCGGGCCATACGCTCGTCATCAACAACGTCACCTACAAGCTCAGCCTGCTGCCGTCCGGCATCGTGCGCCCGGGCAAGCTGTCGGTGATCGGCAACGGCGTCGTCGTCGATCCCTGGGCGCTGCTCGCCGAGATCGACGCCATCGTGCAAAAAGGCGTCAAGGTCAGCCCGGAAGCCCTGCTGCTCGCCGACAACGCGGCGCTGATCCTGCCGGTGCATCAGGTGCTGGATGCCGCGATCGAGGAAGCGAAGGGCAAGAACAGGATCGGCACGACCGGCCGCGGCATCGGCCCGGCCTACGAGGACAAGGTGGGCCGTCGCGCCGTCCGGGTCTGCGACCTCGCCGACCGCGAGACGCTGGAAATGCGCCTCGACCAGCTCCTGTTCCACCACAATGCGCTGTTGCGCGGGCTGGGGGCGGAGGAAATCGAGCGGGCGCCGCTGCTCGACAAGCTGCGCGAGGTGGCGCCGAAAATTCTGCCCTACTCCGGCCGTGTTTGGGAACGGCTCGATGCCGAACGGCGCAAGGGCCGGCGCATCCTGTTCGAAGGGGCGCAGGGCGCGATGCTCGACGTCGATCACGGCACCTATCCCTTCGTCACATCGTCCAACACGGTGGCGGGGCAGGCGGCGGCGGGTTCGGGGCTCGGCCCCCGTGCGCTCGATTACGTTCTCGGCATCACCAAGGCCTACACGACCCGCGTCGGATCGGGACCGTTCCCGAGCGAGCAGTCCAACGACGTGGGCGAACGGCTCGGCGCGCGCGGCCATGAATTCGGCACGGTCACCGGGCGCAAGCGCCGTTGCGGCTGGTTCGACGCGGTCATGGTGCGCCAGGCGATCCGCACCGGCGGCATCAACGGCATTGCGCTCACCAAGCTCGACGTGCTCGACGGATTCGACGAACTCAGGGTCTGCACCGGCTATCGGCTCGACGGCGCGGTGATCGACTATTTCCCCTCCTCGGTCGCCGGCCAGGCGGCGGTGGAGCCGGTCTGGGAAAGCCTCGAAGGCTGGACGGAAAGCACCCGGGGCGCGCGTTCCTGGGCGGAATTGCCGGCCACGGCCGTCAAGTACGTGCGCCGCATCGAGGAACTGATCGGGGCGCCGGTGGCGTTGCTCTCGACCTCGCCCGAGCGCGAGGACACGATCCTGGTGCGCGACCCCTTCGCCGACTGATATCGATAAAATTTTCTTTAAATCAAATGGGTTAACCGTTCCGCCCGGCGGCGCGGTTAACCTTCCGTTGGGGTTTGTCCGGGTAAGTTGACTCGACAGATTTACCGGTTCAGGCGAGGACAACAATGGCGTCTTCCCGCGCGGTCGCGGCCGGGCTCGTGGGAGCCGATACGCCGACGATCCTGCTCAACGGGCGTTTTGAAATTGCCGCTGACGAACTCAGCGACAAGATCGGAACGACGCACGCCCCGGCGCATGCCGCGAAGGATCGCCTGAGCGCCGACCATGCCATCTTCGCCATGGTCTGCAACCCGGACGTTCTGCCCCGGGCGGGCGTACTGGAATATCTCAAGGGGTTTCCTTCCCGGCAATTGCTGCGGCTGCTCGATCACGGCGTCGCATTCTGGCCGGAAACCCTCGACCACCGGCACGTCCTGATCTACGAACGCCCGCCCGGTCCGCGGCTGGTACCGCTGCTGTCCGCGCCCTTCGATCCGCTCGCCGAACTCGACATCATCAACCATGTGATCGCGCCGGTGGTCGGCGTGCTCGACGAACTTGCCGGTATCGAAATCACCCACGGCGGGGTGCGGCCCACCAACATGTTTCGCGCGCGCGATCCGAAGGCATCGGCGATGCTCGGCGAAATGGCGTCGGCGCCGGGTCATTTCAACCAGCCCGCGACATTCTGTTCGATTCCGCTGCTGCAGGCCCATCCCGCGGGGCGGGGCTCCGGCACCCATGCCGACGACATCTATGCGCTCGGCGTCACTATTCTCGCGCTGGTGATCGGCAAGGACCCGGCGATGGGCCGCGACGACGCCACGCTGCTGCGCGACAAGCTCGAGCGCGGGTCCTTTCTCGCGTTGTGCGGCCACCACAGGCTGCCGTCCCTGCTGCGCGAGCCGCTGCGGGGCATGCTCGATGACCGCGTCGATCTGCGCTGGAACCTCGACGATCTCAAGTCCTGGCTTCTGGAGCGTCGTCTCAAGAGCCTGCACCACAGCGTCGCCGACCGCGCCCAGCGCGGCCTCGCCGTCGGCGGCAAGACGTTCCACCATCCCCGCCCGCTGAGCCACCACATGGCGCAGAACTGGGAAAATATCCGGCTTGAAGAACACGGCCATGAGATCATGAGCTGGGCGCGCCGCAGCCTGGGCGACGATGGTCTCGGCGACGCGGTGCTGAGCGCGATGGAATCGGGCGAACGCGGTGCCGAGGGCAGCAGCGGCGCCCTCAACCCCGCGCTGGTGTCGCGCCTTGCGATGGCGCTCGATCCGCACGCGCCGATCCGTTTCCGGGGAATGCACGCGCATATCGACGGCCTGCCGTCGCTTCTCGCCTTCGCGTTCCAGGATGCGGAAATGACGCGCACGGTCACCGAGGCGATCATGGAAGACCTGCCGGCCTTCCGCCACCGAACGATGAGCGGGGCGGCCGCGGTCAAGCCGTCGCTGCTGCGCGCTCTCGCGCATGAAATCAGGGTCTTGCGCAATCCCGTCGCCGGCTTCGGCGTGGAGCGCTGCCTGTATGACCTCAACCCCATGCAGTACTGCCGCAGCCCGCTGGTCGTCGATCAGAAGGTGATGCAGGTGGCCGATCTCATGCCCGCGCTCGAAAAGGCCTCTGCGCGCAATCATTCGGGGCCGCCGTTCGACCGGCATCTGGCCGCCTTCATCGCCGCGCATCTGCGCGCCGACTTGCAGCCGCTGCTGCTCATGGCGGGCAACCAGAAGGACCCTGAACGCGCCGCTCTCGGTATGCTCGGAATCCTCGCCACCTTGCAGACCCAGACCGGCAGCAATGTCTTTCCGGGCGTGGCGCGCTGGATCGGCAAGTATCTCGACCCGGCCATCGACAGCTTCCATCACCGGATGTGGCGGGAAAAGGTGCGCAACGAGATGCCCGGCCTGATCGACCGCGGCGACATCGCCGCGCTCTATCTGTACCTGGCCAACGGCGAGGCGCGCCAGCACGACCGCAAGGGTTACGCCGAGGCGATCGCCGAGTACGCGCGCCTGAGTACGGAGATTTCCTTCCTCAAGAGCATGGGCTTCAACGATCCGAGGCGCGTGCAGGAATACGGCCACCAGATCGCCGCGGGCCTGGCCGGGTTGCTCAGCATCGTCGCGGTCGCCGTCAGCATCTTTATCTCGTGGTGAGGGCCGGATGAGCAGCATGCAGAACGATCATGCCAGGAACGTCGCGCAGGTGCGCAGCCTGATGCAGTTGATCTTCTTCGCCGTATTCATCGCCGGCATGATCTTCGCGCTGCCGACCATGCTGGTCCTGACGCTGGGCCTGCTGCCGACGCTGGTTGCCTTTGTCGTTGACGTGCATCCGCGCAAATACGCGGCGCGATGCGTGGGCTTCCTCAATTTCGCCGGAACCCTGCCGTTCCTCGTTTCGTTGTGGACGGGGCATCACACCCTGATCTCGGCGATGAAGATACTGACCGACGTCTACGCCTGGCTGGTGATCTATTCCGCCGCCGCGGTCGGCTGGGTGATCTACGCGGGCATGCCCTCGGTGGCCGGAATCCTGATGGCGATCAACGCGGCGCGGCGAATCCGCCGTCTCGACGCGGCGCGCAAGAAATTGATCGCCGAATGGGGCGAAGGCATCGACCGCACCGGCCGGCCGGCCGCCTAGGTCTCATTTCTGGTCGCGCGCGAGGACTTCGCCCTCGACCACGGCGTTCTTCATGGCCTTTTGCAGCTTTTCGAAGGCGCGGACCTCGATCTGGCGCACGCGCTCGCGCGAGATGCCATAGCGCTGGCTGAGATCCTCGAGCGTCGTCGGTTCGTCCTTCAGGCGGCGTTCGGTCAGGATGTACCGCTCGCGGTCGGTGAGGCCGCGCATGGCCTTGGCCAGAAGCTGGTGGCGCTGCTGGTATTCCTCGCGCTCGCCGAGGACGGTCTCCTGGCTTTCGGCGTGATCGACCAGCCAATCCTGCCATTCGCCGCCGTCGCCGTCGGCCTTGATGGGGGCGTTGAGCGAGTTGTCGGGGGCGGCGAGGCGCCGGTTCATGGTGATGACGTCGTCTTCGCTGACATCGAGCCGTTCGGCGATCTGCCGGACCTTTTCCGGCGGCAGGTCGCCTTCCTCGATCGCCTTCATCTGGCCCTTGAGCTTGCGCAGGTTGAAGAACAGCTTCTTCTGCGCCGCCGTGGTGCCGATCTTCACCAGCGACCACGAATGCAGGATGTATTCCTGGATCGAGGCGCGGATCCACCACATCGCGTAGGTCGCAAGACGAAAGCCGCGGTCGGGGTCGAAGCGCTTGACCGCCTGCATCATGCCGACGTTGCCTTCCGAGATCAGCTCGCCGAGCGGCAAGCCGTAGCCGCGATAGCCCATGGCGATCTTGGCGACGAGGCGCAGGTGGCTGGTCACCAGCCGATGCGCGGCCTCGCTGTCACCATGTTCGCGCCAGCGCTTGGCGAGGATGTATTCCTCCTCCCGCTCCAGCATGGGGAACTTGCGGATCTCCTGGAGATACCGCGTGAGGTTCCCTTCCGGGGACAGGACGGGAAGGCGGGTGGCGTTGGCCATGAACTCGGACTCCCTCGCGAGGGGCACGATGCCCTTCGGACGAGCGCATTATACATGACTAAATCGGTCTGAAATAATGAATTTTATATCGTCTCCAGAAGTTTAATTAACTCATTGAAGTATTGAGGGAACGCGGCATCGAAATGGAGCCTTTCGCCGGTTCCGGGGTGCTGAAAGCCGAGGCGGAAGGCATGCAGGGCCTGGCGCTCGGCGGCGAGCCCCGGAATCTTGCGCCGCCCGCCGTAGAGCGGGTCGCCGACCACCGGATGGCCGATATGGGCGAGATGGACGCGAATCTGGTGGGTGCGTCCGGTTTCCAGCCGGCACTCGATACGGCAGGCCTTGCTGCCCACCGTTGCGATCACCTTGTAGCGCGTCGCCGCCGGCCGTCCGCCATGACGCAGCACGGCCATCTTCTTGCGGTTCCTCGGGCTGCGTCCGATGTTGGCCTCGATGCGGCCCTGGGCAGGCACGGGCACGCCCCAGACCAGCGCGCCGTAGGCGCGCTCGATACTGCGCGCGGCAAACTGTGCGACCAGGCTTTCATGGGCGCGCGCCGTCTTGGCCACCACCATGACGCCCGAAGTGTCCTTGTCGAGCCGGTGTACGATGCCCGGGCGCGCCACGCCGCCGATGCCGGTGAGCGAGGCGCCGCAGTGATGGATCAGCGCATTGACCAGCGTGCGATCGGGGTTGCCGGCGGCGGGATGAACGACGAGACCGGCGGGCTTGTCGATGACGATCACCTGTTCGTCTTCGAACAGGATAGAAAGCGCGATGTCCTGGCCGACCGGTTCGGCCGGCACGGCAGGCGGAACGGCGACGCGGTAATCGGTGCCCGGTTTGACCGCCCGGGACGGGTCCTTTATCGTCGCGCCGTCGGCGGTGACCGCGCCCGCCGTGATCAGCGCCTTGAGGCGCGAGCGCGACAGGCCGGATAGGCGGGCGGCGAGAAACGCATCGAGACGCCCGCGGTCGTCGGCGCCGGCGGTGACGGTGTGTTCGGTGGCGGCATGGTGATCGCCGGTCGTGGCGCCCTTGCGGTCGGTCATGGCGAGGAGAGTGGACAAAATCATGCGCGCACTCAAGACCCTGGTCGTCGGCATGGGCGTCGCCATCCTGATCGGCGCGAGCGTGCTCGCCACCCTGATCTTCGAACGCGGCACGCGGCTGGCCGCCGGAAACGCGGCCGGCGATGCGCCCGCCGCCGCAAGCTCTGTGGCCGTTGCCGCCCGGCACAGGCTTCTCCTGCCCAGGGGGGCCGAGGTGCGCGAGACACGCCTCGACGGCAGCCGCATCGTGCTGCGTGCCCGCGTCGGGGGAGGCAACGAGTCGATCTTCGTATTCGACGGGACCGACGGCCGCCTGGTTGCGCGCTACGAAATCGCGCCCGAGGGGGCGCAGTGAGACTTGAGATCGCCGCCGCCCTGCTTGCCCGCATCATGGCCGAGGCCGATGCGGCGGCGCCCGAGGAAGCCTGTGGACTGATGGTGGGCCGGCGCGGGCAGGGATGGGCCCGTGTCGCACGGCTCGTTTCCGCGCGCAATGTCGCCGAGGAGCCGCGCCGGCGCTTCGAGATCGACCCGGCCGCGCTGCTCGCCACCCATCGCGAGGCGCGCGAGGCGGGGGAGGAGATCATCGGCCCCTGGCATTCCCATCCGGCCGGCCCGCCGGAGCCTTCGGCGACCGATGTTGCCCGTGCCCGCGAGGCCGCCTCGCCGGGCGACGTCTGGCTGATCGTCGCGCCGGGCGACGTCTGGCCGATCGTCGTCCCCGAAGCGGGCCGGGCGGGGGGCGTCCGCGCCCGGCGCGCGCGGGCCTTCACCTTCGAAGGCGGCGGCCTGCACGCGGCCGAACTGGCCGAACTTCCGCCAGCGCCGGAGGGCCACTGAGGCGGCGGGCGCCGGCTTTGTCCTTGATCGGCCGGAGGCGAAAAGCTAGATAATGCCCCTTCCCGGCTCCGCGCCGGCCGCCACGGGTCCCCTTCGTCTAGTGGCCTAGGACATCGCCCTCTCACGGCGATAACAGGGGTTCGAATCCCCTAGGGGACGCCAACATCTGCGGGCGCCGCATGTCCGAATTCACCGACATCGTCGTCGATTTCATCCGCACCCATCAGGTATGGGCGGCGCCGATCGTCTTCGTCCTGGCCTTCGCCGAGTCTCTCGCCCTCGTGGCGCTTCTGGTGCCGGCCACCGTCATCCTGTGGGGCGTGGGCGCGCTGATCGGGGCCACCGGCATCGCGTTCTGGCCGATCTGGCTTGCCGCCATGCTGGGGGCGGCCCTGGGCGACTGGTTGTCCTACTGGCTCGGCCGCCACTTCCACGAGCCGATCGCGCACATGTGGCCGATCCGCAAGTACCCCGACCTCCTGCCGCGCGGCCATCGCTTTTTCGAGAAATGGGGCGCGCTCGGCGTCTTCGGCGGGCGATTCATCGGCCCGCTGCGCGCCGCCGTGCCGCTCGCCGCCGGGGCCTGCCAGATGGACCGCCTGCCGTTCCAGATCGCCAACTGGTCCTCGGCCGCCCTGTGGGCGGCGGTGACGCTCGGCCCCGGCGCCTTCGGCGTCGACTGGCTGATCCGCTACCGCTTCTGAAACGCCGCGCGCGCAAGACCCCGGTCCGCGTCAGAAAATCCCCCCTTGTGGTGCGCCCCAAGGGGTGTTCGAATTATAGAAAAGAGATCATGGGGAGCGTTCAGGATGCGCCAGGAAGATAACGAACTGCTGACTCGCGTCGGCCCAGGCACGAAGATGGGTGTGCTTTTGCGCCGCTACTGGTGGCCGGTGGGCTTCACCCAGGGGCTGACCGACGAGCCGGTGCTGACCCGCCTGATGGGCGAGGACTTCGTCCTCTTCCGCGACGGTCAGGGCCGCGTGGGCATGGTCGACAAGGCCTGCCCGCACCGCGGCACGTCGCTGCAGTACGGCCGGGCCGAGGCTGCGGGCCTGCGCTGCTGCTATCACGGCTGGCTGTTCGATACGGCGGGCTGCTGCCTCGAAATGCCGGCCGAGCCCGCCGACAGCACGCTCAAGAATCACATCCGGGTGCAGGCCTATCCGACACAGGAGGCGGGCGGGCTGATCTTCGCCTATCTCGGGCCCGCGCCCGCGCCGCTGCTGCCAGCTTACGATCTTCTGCTGCGCGAGGACGTCGACCGCATCGTGCGCGCCGGGGTCGACCGCTGCAACTGGCTGCAGCGCGCGGAGAACGGCGCCGACCCGGCGCACAGCATGGCGCTGCATGCCCCGGTCTATCCCTCCATCGCGCTCAAGCGTCCCGACGTCGAATACCGCGAAACCTGGTATGGCATGCGCTTCGTCATCGATTACGAAAACGGCCGGCGCAACGTCTTTCACCAGATCATGCCCGCGCACACGCGCCGCTTCGGCGCGCGCGCCGGCTACAAGCACCCGGCGCAGTATCTGCACTTCCGCGTGCCGGCCGACGACTTCGAAACGATCACCTACATCATCGAGGCGGTGCAGACCGACGACGGCAGGCCCGGCACGCTGGAAACGCGGCCGCTGCGCCGTCATGCGCCCGGCGAATACACCAAGGTCAAGGACGGCTGGTGGGGCATCGCCTCGCGCGACCAGGACCGCATCGCCCAGGAAGGGCAGGGCACCATCGCCGACCGTACGAAGGAGAACCTGGCGACGTCCGACAAGGGCATCGCCATGTTCCGCCGCTTCCTGTTCGAAGGACTGGCCGCCATCGAGAGGGGCGAGGATCCGATGGGCGTGATCCGCGATCCGGGCAAGAACGCCATGATCGAGTTTGACGCCCAGAAGAACTTCACCGACATTGAGGAAGAGGCCGCCGGCTGAACGGCGGGCCGGCGACGGCGCCGGGCGGTTACATGGGCGGTTACATGGGCGGTTACATGGCGCTCAGCATCGGCGCCCACGATGTCGCCGACAACGTCAGCCCCGCCCCCGCGGCGCGCGCAAGGTAGCGCGTAACATAGTGAAAACCCTGAGTCATGGGGGCTGAAAAGCCGGGCCTGTGCCGTTTCCGGCCCTGGTCTGCGATGGACCGAAGATGAATTTTTTGGATCGGATATTCGTCAAGGCCTGGCGATGGCGCGTAAGCGCCGCGGCCCGGTTGTTCGGCGGTCTGCCCGGCGGCAACAGCCAGCTTTCTGCGATTTCCAGCGTTTGGGACAGTCCGTTCCGACCCGACCCCGACTTGCTCGACCTTTTGCTGCGCGCGGCGGCCGTTGCGAAAAACCAGGACATGTCGCTGCTTGATTCGCGCTCTGGCCCCGGCGAGCGATATTACCTACTCTGGCCCGGCGAACATTATCGGTTGCTTGCCGCTTTGGCGGCAGTTTGTGCTGCACGCTGTATCGTGGAAATTGGCACCTTCACCGGGATGGGAACCCTCGCGCTGAGGCAGGGCGCGGCGCCAGGGGTCGAGGTCCATACCTTCGACGTCGTTCCCTGGGACAGCTTCGACGGAAGCTGGCTGCAGGCGGACGATTTTTCCGATGGAATC
>CAXRES010000056.1:0-3868 GCA_964229575.1 Alphaproteobacteria bacterium | reverse complement strand
ACTGCCCGAAACGCCCAGCGTGCCCAGCAGACTGTCGTCGGCCACGTCGAAGAACAGCCCGCGGAGGTCGCCGATCATCCCGTCGCCGTCGCCCGCGTTGCTCACGCTGAACAGCAGCGTGCCGTCCGCCTGTTCGGTGATCGTGATCGTCGCCGGCGCCATCTGGTCCGTGCCGGTCTGGGTATTCAGCGTGAAAGTCAGAGAGCGCATGGGGGGGGTGCCTTGAGCAGGGGTTGAGCCGCCGGGAAATCCGGTATCCCTACTTTCGGCCTAAAACGGCGCAAAAAGTATTCGGGCCACCACGATACGTAGCTCTACGTAGCGCCGGAGGCGTGCGGCGAAACGCAGCGCCGGGGGCGTGCGCCGAAGATCTGCCTGGCCCTTGCGTCGGGAACGGGGCGCGGCCCATACTCTCTCGATCCGGGAGAGACGGGCCGCAGAACCCGCCTCCGGACACCGGCCCGCGAGGGCCCTGAACGACTGGGAGGTTCGCGTGATCCAGACAGGCAGGATTCCGGCCGCGGTGTTCGTGGCCGTCACGGTATTTGCCGGCGCGTCTCCGGCCGGCGCCGACGTCGGCCTGCAGGGCAAGACGGTAACGCTGCTGGTCGGCAACGGGCTCGGCGGCGGCGGTGATACCTATGCCCGCACCTTCGCGCCGCACCTGACCAGATACCTGCCGGGCAAGCCCGCCATCGTGGTGAAAAACATGTCGGGCGGCGGCGGCATCCAGGCCGTGCAGTATCTCTACAATGTGGCCTTGCCCGACGGCACGTTCCTCGGCACCAACCCGGGCGGTCCGTTTCGCGAGCCCTTCATCAGCGGGCGCAAGGTCAGTTACGACCTGCGCCAGTTCCACTGGATCGGCAGCCTCGGTTCCGAAGTCACCGCCTGCGTCGTCATGGCGACGTCCAGGGCGACGGGGCTCGACTACGCGAAGTCCAGCCAGGTGACCCTGTCGGCGACGGGGCCGACGTCGAACGCCAACATCATTCCGCTGCTGGTGAACCAGTTCGTCGGCACGAAATTCAAGACGATCGCCGGCTACGACGGCGGCACGTCGCTTCTGGCCATGGAGCGCGGCGAAGTGGAAGGCCGCTGCCTGTCGATCGGGGCCGTGCGCGCGGCGCGTCCCGAATGGATCGACAAGAAGATGATCCGCGTCCTGTTCACCACCAAGAAGAACGAGGATCCCTTCTTCAAGGACGCGCCCACCGCCATCGACGTGATCACGGACCCTGCCGACAAGGCCGCGCTCCTGTTCTTCTCCTCGCCCGACGACATGCAATACCCTTACGCGCTGCCGCCCAAGGCGAGCGCCGATATGGTCAGGGTCTATCGCACGGCCTTCGGCCAGGCGGCGAAGGATCCGGCCTTCCTCGCCGACGGCAAGCGCCGGCACCTCGACATCGACCCGGGCAGCGCCGAGCACGTCACGAAGATCGTCGCCGGTCTCTACGCGACGTCGCCCGACGCGATCGAACGCGTCGCGCGGGTCACCAAGCAGTTCGCCAAGAAGAAAAAGAAGCAGGCGGAATAGGGACCGCGGACGCGGCGGCGCCCGCGCGGGCGCCGCTTGCGGCGCGATTCAGCGGGCGGGCTTTCTCAGAACCGCGTAATAGCCGGGCACCGGTTCGCCCATTTCGTAGCGCAGCCGCTTTTTCGCTTCCGCCACCACCGAGAGGCCGTTCTTCGCGGCCAGCCCGCGCAGCCACGCCGGGTTGTGGGAATATCTGCCCGAGATCGTCAGGGCATAGCTGCCGGATTTTCCAAGCTCCGCCGATATGGCGAGCAGCCCGCCCGGGCGCAGCGCCGCGGCGGCGGCGGCGAACAACGCGGTCACATCGCCGATGTAGATCAGCACGTCGGCGGCGGTGACGATGTCATAGGCGCCCTTGTTGCCCTTCAGGAAGCGCGTTACTTCGCTGTTCGACAGGCGGTTGTAGATGCCGCGGTCGCGCGCCTTGGACAGCATGCCGCGCGACAGGTCGACGCCGGTCAGCGTGCGGGCGATGTCCTTGAGCGCGACGCCGACCAGGCCGGTGCCGCAGCCGAGATCGCAGATGTCGGCCCTGGCGGACTTTCGGCCGCGCGCCCTGGCGATCAGGCGAGCCAGCACCGCGGGCGCCTGGTATTCCAGTTCCTTGACCAGAGACTTGTCGAAATCCTCGGCATAGGAATCGAAGTGGAGCTTGAGATAGTCGTCGGAGGCGCGCTTGGGCGCCGCCCGCCCGCCGAGCGAGGCGATCATGTGCACGGCCTCCGGGTCGCCCGGATGCTTGCGCAGGTAGCGGCGATAGAACCTGAGCGCCGGCGCGCGCTTGCCCACCGTGTGCCAGTAATCGCCAAGCCACCAGATCGCGTCGGAACACTGCGGATCAAGCGCCAGCGCCTTTTCCAGCGCCGCGCGCGAGGCTTCATGGTCGCATTTCTCGCGCGCCTTTTCCGCCTTGAGGCAGAGCGCCTTGATCGTTCGTGCAACCTCGCGGCGCGACGGCTTCTTGCCGACGGTGCGGCGCGAGGGGGTCTTGCCGACGGCCCGGGTGCGAGCCGTCTTTTTCTTCTTCTTCCTGGCGGGACTGGACATGCGAACTCCGATGGACGGGATGCGGGACGGCGCGTGCCCGCGGCGAGCGGGCCGGCGCGGGGGGAAAGTATAGTCCCACGGCCGCGAGGGCAACCCCCGGACGGCGTGATCGCATGGCGTTTCGCTTTGTCGTTGCCTGCGCGGACGGCCGGGCGCAGGATCGGAAAAAACACGGGCAAGGGAGGGAGGCGCGCATGCGTCGATTCGGCATCATCGCCGTCGTGGCGGCGGTTGCGTTCGCGGCAGGCAGCGCGGGAAAGGCTTCGGCCGCCGAACCGCGCGACTATTTCAAGGGCAAGACCGGCCAGTGGATCGTCGCCACGGCGCCCGGCGGCGGCTTCGATTACTATGCGCGGCTGCTCGCGCGTCACATGCCGAAGCATCTCGGCGTGCCGGGCTTCAGCTACGTCGTGCTCAACCGGCCGGGCGCCGGCCATACGATCGGGGCGAACCTGCTCTACGTCGCCAGGCCCGACGGCATCACCATCGGCAGTTTCACCACCAATCTGGTCTATTCCCAGGTCGTGAAGCGCAAAGGCGTGCGTTTCGACCTTGCCCGCATGTCGTGGATCGGCAAGGCGGCCTCCGATACACGGGTGCTCGTCGTCGCGGCCGGTTCGCCCTACAAATCCTTCGCCGACATCCTGGCCTCGCCGCGGCCGGTGAAATTCGCCGCTTCGGGCGCAGGCTCGGGAACCTTCATCGAGGCGCATCTGGTGGGCGCGGCCTTCGGTCTCACCCAGCAGGTCATTCCTGGCTTCGGCAATACCGACGCGCTGCTCGCCATGATGCGCGGCGAACTGGACGCCCAGATGTCGAATTCGACCGAGGCGATCGCCTGGCACAAGACCGGCAAGGCCCGCATCGTCATGCAGATCGGCGACCGGGTCATGGACGGGGTGCCCGATGGCGCCGCCCTGGCGCGCGACGAGAAGGGCCGTACCATTGTCAGCCTTCTGGTGGCGCAGGCCGAGCTTGCGCGCGTCACGGCCGGCCCCCCCGAAATGCCCGCCGACCGGCTGGCGTTCCTGCGCGGCGCCTATCTGGCGGCGCTCGCCGATCCGGCGCTCAAGGCGGAGGCGGACAAGGGCGGCTTCCCGGTGGCGCCGATGGGGGGCGAGCAGGTGCGCGAAAGGATCGTCGCCGCGCTCGCCCAGCCGCCGGAGGTCGTCGAACTTCTGGGCAAGCTGTCGAGCGCGAAACGCTGATCTGTCGACGATGTCCCGGGTAATGTGCCGCTGCCCGATGGCCGGGCAGGGTGTGCCTGCGCGCCGGGCAAAC
>CAXRES010000055.1:0-5001 GCA_964229575.1 Alphaproteobacteria bacterium | reverse complement strand
CGAGCGCTCGCCGAAACCAGTCGCGGTCGGAAACGTTTATGAGCGCCTTGCCGATTGGAAAGGGCATCGGCGTAGCGCCGCTACATCGCAAAGCGCCGGCGGCATCGGCGACTCCTGCGTTGAGGTAGCCTTCCGACCACGCGAGAAAGCGAGTCAGATTTTCCGAACAGGCTGGCCAATTTTCCCTGACGACGGCCTGTTGGGCCAGCACGCTTTCGAGCACCATTCGCGCTCCCGTGAGGAGCGAGACATTGACAACGTGAATGGCACTGGCTGCCCGGCGAAGCTTGGCCTTTTCCTCGGCGACGATGTCGTGGTAGTTCTCGCTTGAATAATGAGCGGCCAGCGCCAACAGGGGGACTGCCACGATCGCGGTCTTAAGCAGAAGACAGGTGCGCGTGCTGAGCGACATGCAACTTCTCCCGGTCGGAATTTCCGGTTCAGGATAAGTCCTTGGATTGCGCTCAGGCGCGGCGGCACCCGTATTGCGCGCATATCCAATGGTGGAACTTTAAACCTTAAATAGAGCGAAAAATAACCCCAAAGTTATGGGGTGAAATTTCGGCACGAACCTTTGCGCGTGGCGCATGGTTGATCGGTCTGTCGGCCCTGTGCGTCTCCCGACGGCGTCAAGTTTTTGGTAGTGCGCGATCAGTTGCGACCCGAAAAATTCAATGCCAAGGGTATAGGGTTATTTCAGCGCCGGCGTCCCGGGCGGGGCGGGCGGCGCGCGGGGCGTCGCGGTGCCGCCTTGGGGCGCGCGCTCGGACGCAGCACGGGTTTCTTCGCCGCAGCCTTCTTCTTCACCGGGCTCTTGCGGGCCGGCACCTTTTTCGCGGGCGCTTTCTTCACGGGCGCTTTCTTGCCCCGCGCCTTGTCCTTCGCCTTCTTCATCTTCTGGCGGCGGCCCCGGCCCTGGAAGTCGGGCCTGGAGAAATCGCCGATGCCGTGGAAGTCGATGATCTCGATGGCGTTGCCGAAGGGATCGTGGATGTAGGCGTGCCGTCCGGTGAAGGTGCGGTGGCCCTCTTCTTCATAGACGATAATCGGATAGCCCGCGGCTTCGAGCGCGCGCAGCGCCTCGTCGAAGTTATTCCCGGCGACGATGAACGCGTGGTGGAACTCGTATTCGCCGGGCGGGTTGGGCGGCGTGTGGTGCGCCGCATTGGTGAGCACGAAATACTGGTCGGCGATCTGCATGAACACCGCCGAATCGTTCTGGCGGAGATATTTGCAGCCGAGCACGTCTTCGTAGAAGCGCCGCCCGACCTCGAGATCGCCCACCCCGATGGCAAAATGCAGGATTCCCGTCAGTTTGACCTTGTCCGCCATGATATTTCCTAGAGCATCTCTTCGAGCAGAACGCCGTAACCGGAGACGGGCTGGTTGATATGCAGGCGCTTCTGGATTTCCCAGCAGCGCGCCGGCACCGGATGGACGACCGGCAGGCCGAGGTCCTGTTCCAGCACGTCGATCACCGGCAGCACCCGCCAGCCCGAGCCGAGCAGATACACCGCGTCCGCCTTGGGGTGCCTGAGCGCTACCTTCTTGACGTGGGCGTAGACCTGTTCGGCCGACAGATGCCCGACCTGGTCGAAGGGCACGTCGATGCCATCCATCGCCAGAACGTCGAAGCCGGCCTGCTTGAAGTAGTTGCCGAAGAGATCGTTGATCCTGCCCGTGAAGTAGGTGGCGCCGACGATCTTCTTGGCCTTGAGCGCGCGCAGCGCCGCGACATGGTTGGTGCCCGAGGTGAAGATCGGCGTCTTGTACTTCTTTTCCCACTTCTTCAGCAGTTCGGCCTCGCCCTTGTAGCCGAGCAGCATGAACGGCGGCGCGCCCTCGGCGTGGATGAGGTCCACCTTGTCGGTCACCAGCTGTTCGATCAGCGGCACGAAGGGTTCGACCGAGCGCTTGAATTCGTCGGTAGTTCCCGCGCGGATGTCGAGGAACAGCGGAATGATGCCGATGCCTTCGGGCAGCATGCGGATCAGTTCTTCGAGCGAGCCCGGGCGATGCGTCGGCTTGATGCACCCGACGACGCCTCTCCAGCTGGTGTAGGACATGTTGGCGGTTTCCTTCCCTGCGACGTTGATTTTATGGTTCAGGCGAGATTGTAAAGGCGGGCCGCGTTGGGGCCGAGGATCTTGTCGACGACGCGCGGCGGAATCTTGCCGTCGTCGCGCAGCAGGCGCAGCGCCTCGATCTCCGCCGATGTGTCGGTATGGCCGTAGTCGGTGCCGACCACCAGATGATCTTCGTCGGCATAGCGGTCGAGGATGTAGTCGAGATCGTCCTGCACCTGCACGGCGACGTAGATGTTGTAGTCCTTGAGCACGTTGTCGGTGAGCCGCACGCCCTTCTGGCGCTTGCGCAGCATGGCGTCGTTGATGGCATAGCCGAGCCACTGGCTCGACGCCTCGATGAAGCCCCAGCGCAGCCTGGGGAAGCGCTTGGGCATGTCCGTCATGATCAGGCCGTGGAAGGCGCCGACCATGCTCAGCTTGTGGATGGGGAAGCTGGTCGGGAAAAAGAAATCGTGGACCTGGAACGATCCGTTTCCGGCATGGAAGGTGATCGCCATGTCGAGTTCCTGCGCCACGTCGTAGAGCGGCCAGAAATACGGGTCGGTGATTTCGCGCTCGCATTCGAGCGGACGCATGAAGATCGACTTGGCGCCGTTTTCCTTCGCCCAGACCAGTTCGTCGCGGATCACTTCGATGGGCGAGCGCAACGGCGCCATCGCCGCCCACGGCAGGCGGTCCGGCGCCTTCTTCCAGATATCGGCGAGCCAGCGGTTATAGGCGCGAAACAGCGCGCGCTCGGGTTCGATATTGTCCGTGCAGGGGCGCAGGAACAGGGTAGGGAACAGGACCTGGACGTCGATGTTCAGTTCGTCCATGTGCTTGATGCGCCCGTCGATGTCGCGCATTTCGCGCCATTCGGCCCTGGAAATCTTCGATTCGACGTTGCGGTCCTTGGCGTAGACGTTGTTGTCCACAATCCAGTATTCGGAACGCACGTTTCCTTCGTTGGACTTCTGTTCCGCGCCGGCGATCTGGTTGACGACGAGCGGCGCATATTTGCGGTCTTTCTGCTCGATATAGTCGAAGGTGAAGGGGGTTTCGATGACGTGGGCGTCGGCATCTATCGTGCGGTAGTTTTTTGCCATTTGGCGTCTCTCCTGAATCCCCCGGGTGTTCCTGCCCCGGTTCGGAAATCTAGCAAACGCGCCCGCGTACGACAACGCGGCCCATCGGCTCCCGGGGCCCGCCGGGCACGCGGTAGTCTACGTGGAAACCCCGATCAGTAGATTTGCGGATTTGACGGGGTAGAACAGTCGGGTATCTTACTTAGAACAGTATGTTCCCTGCGTCATTTCCGGGATGGCCATGAGCGACAAGCGACTTCTCATCATCGACGACGACCCCGCGATCGCGGAAATCGTCTGCACCATCGCGGAGGGTCAGGGATTCGAGGTCCGCTTCACGGAAAGGGCGGACGAATTCGCCGACCTCTACGAATCCTTCCGGCCGACCGTGGTCATCCTGGACCTCGTCATGCCGGAAGTGGACGGCATCGAGCTTGCCCAGTGGCTCGCCCACGTCAAATGCGAGGCGAAGATCATCTTCCTCACCGGGCACAATCCCCGCTTCACGGACGCCGCGCGGGTGCTGGCCGACCGCGGCGAACTCAGGAGCGTCACCACGCTGACCAAGCCGGTCAGCATCGCGGTGCTGCGTCAGGCGCTCGCCTGAGCCGTTTCCTCAGCCGATCGCGTTCCTGAGAAAGGCGTTTACCCGATGGCCTTCTTGAGGAAGGCGATCGTCTTCGCCCACGAATCCTTTTCGGCCGTCTCGCGGTACTGCTCGGGGCGCACGAAATTCTGGAAGGCGTGTCCCGCGCCGTCGTAGCGATGGAATTCGTGCGCCTTGCCGAGCTTCGTCAGTTCGGCGTCGATCCTGCTGACGTCGTCGGGGGAGGGGTTCTTGTCCTCGTTGCCGAAAAACCCGATGACCGGCCCCCGAATACCGGAAAGAAGTTCGAACGGCGGCGTCTTGCCCTTGCCCCAGACCTTGAACATGTTGCCGCAGTAATAAATGACGGCGGCCGAGAACGCGGAATTGATCGATGCGCCGAGGAAGGCGACGCGTCCGCCCATGCAGTGGCCCATGATGGCGAGCTTGCCGTTGAACCGGGATTTCGACCTGACGTGGGCCACGGCGCCCTCGATGTCGGCCTCGATTTCCGGATCATCGAGCCGCTCAAGCGGGTTTTCCGCGTCCGGATAGCGATGGAAGAGGTCGGGCACGACGGCGATGAAGCCTTCGCGCGCCAGACGGTCGGCGCGGTCCTTGGTGAAATCGTCGATCGCGCCCCGATGGTACATCACCGCCACGGCGGGAAACGGACCCTTGCCGTCGGGCATGGCGACGTAGAGACCCATGTCCGCGCCGTCGACCTTGATCGTTTCCATCTTGCCCATCGTCGTCTCCCTCAGTGGCGATTTTGCGTCAATTTGCGGCGGCGAGTTTAGAAGGCCGCCGCCCGAACGTCAAAAGGCCCGCGCGGGCGGCGCGGGCCTTTCGTGAGAGGCGATGGACGGAAAGGCGCGATCAGCCGCGTTCGCTGCTTGCCGCGTCGTGGGTCGGCGTCGCGATGCCGAAGTCGATGGCGATCAGCGCAGCCTGCGTCCGGTTGCTGGTGCCGAGCGCCTTGAGGATCGCGCCGACATGAACCTTGACCGTGCCTTCGGAAATCCCGAGCACCTCGGCGATGTCCTTGTTCGAGCGTCCCTCGCCGACGAGCGCGAGAACGTCGCGCTGGCGATGGGTAAGCAAGTCGATGCGCGCCCGGACGGTTTCCGACTGCGCCGACTTCTGGCCGCGGGCCGCGGCCAGGCTGACCGGCGTAGCCGAGGTGGAAATTCCCGCCGGGAAATAGGTTTCGCCATCGAGGACGTGGCGCAGCGCGCTCAGCATCACGGCGATGGGGGAGGAT
>CAXRES010000054.1:0-4140 GCA_964229575.1 Alphaproteobacteria bacterium | reverse complement strand
CCATGTCGGCGCAGCGATGCAGTTCCTTGATCGCGTTGTCGATGTCGTAGGCGGCGAGGCACGGCACCGCCCACAGCTTGTCGGGGGCGTAGGAGCAGAATTCGGCGATCCAGTCGTTGTAGACGCGGAAGGCGGCTTCCTGCTCGGTCTGTTCCTGGGCGAACAGGCCGAGGGTGAAGGTGGGATAGAGCACCTCGCCGACCAGGCCGTCGAGCGCCATGTCCTTGACCCGGACCGCGGGATCGACGCCGCCCTTCGGGCGGGTGTCCAGCATGATCTTCGGCCGCTTGATCTTGTCGCGGATTTCCGACGGCAGCTTGTCGAACATGTTCGGCGGCTCGTCGACATGGCCGTCGCAGGACACGATGAACTTGCTGACCTTCTCGCCGGCCTTCTTCATCTCGTCGGTCGCGTAACGCGCCGACATGTCTTCCATGGTCATCGTCATGGCATTTGCTCCCTATCAGTAAGTATGCAAACCGTCAGTATGCGTACCGCCGGGGACGCCGCCGGCGCCGGACCGGGCTGGCGCGTCGTTGCGGGCACTATAGGCCCTTTCCGGAGAGGGGGATAGCCCCGTCCGGGGCTGTAACGGCGGCTCCGGCCGCGCTAAAACGGCCCGGTCATGAGCGAAATCCTCACCGGCGCCTGGCAGTTCTGGATCGACCGCGGCGGCACGTTTACCGACGTGATCGCCCGCGCCCCCGACGGCCGGCTTTCGGTCCGCAAGTTGCTGTCGGAAAATCCCGTCCGCTACGCCGATGCCGCGGTCGAGGGCATCCGCCTGGCGCTCGGCCTGGCACCCGGCGAAGCGATCCCGGCCGAACGCATCGGCGCCGTGCGCATGGGCACGACCGTGGCGACCAACGCGCTGCTGGAGCGCCGCGGCGCGCGCACCGTGCTGGTCACGACGCGGGGCTTCGCCGACAGCCTGCGCATCGGAACCCAGGCGCGGCCCGATCTCTTCGCACTCGACATCCGCCTGCCCGATCTTCTGCACGAACGGGTGATCGAGACGGCCGGGCGCATCGGCGCCGACGGGGCGGAAATCGAGCCGCTCGACGAGGCGGCCGCCCGCCGGGCGCTGCGTGCCGCACGCACCGAGGGGATCGAGGCCTGCGCCATCGTGCTGATGCACGCCTGGCGCTTTCCCGATCACGAAAAGCGCCTCGCCGCGATCGCGCGCGAGGAGGGCTTCGCCCAGGTTTCCCTCTCGCACGAGGCGAGCGGGCTGATGCGCTTCGTGCCGCGCGGCGACACCACGGTCGCCGACGCCTATCTGTCGCCCGGCCTGCGCGCGCATGTCGATCGCATCGCCTTCGCACTCGGGGGGGCGCGGCTGATGTTCATGCGCTCCTCGGGCGGGCTGACCGAGGCCGCGCGCTTCCAGGGGCGCGACGCCATCCTGTCGGGCCCGGCCGGGGGCATCGTCGGCGCGGTGCGTACCGCCGCGGGCGCGGGCTTCGGCAAGCTGGTCACCTTCGACATGGGCGGCACTTCGACCGATGTCGCCCATTACGACGCCGGGCGCCTGGGCGGCGCCTTCGAGCGCGCCTTCGAGACCGAGGTCGCCGGCGTGCGCCTGCGCGCGCCGATGATGAGCATCCATACGGTGGCCGCCGGCGGCGGCTCGATCCTCGCCTTCGAGGCGGGCCGCTTCCGGGTCGGTCCGGCCTCGGCCGGGGCCGATCCCGGGCCCGCCTGCTATCGCAAGGGCGGCCCGGCCACGGTGACCGACGCCAAGGTCGTGCTCGGGCGCATCCGGCCGGAGCCGTTCCCGGCGGTGGTCGGTCCCGGCGGCGACGAGCCGCTGGACCGGCAGGCGGCCCATGCGGCGCTCGATGCCATCGCCCGCCGGGCTTCGGCCGAAACCGGCAGGACGATGACGGCGGAGGAAGCGGCCGAAGGCTTCCTCGCTATCGCGGTGGACAACATGGCGGCGGCGATCAAGAAAATCTCCATCGCCCGCGGCCATGATGCCGGAGCCTGCACCCTCGTGTCCTTCGGCGGGGCGGGCGGCCAGCACGCCTGCCGGGTGGCCGAGGCGATCGGCATGACGCGCGTGTTCGTCCATCCGATGGCGGGCGTGCTGTCGGCGCTCGGCATGGGGCTCGCCGACCTCATCGAGCTGCGCGAGGCGGCGGTGGAACAGGAACTCGACGCCGCGCTCGGCCCCGAGCTGGATGCCCGCCTCGATCAACTCGCGCGCGAGGCGACGGCGGCACTCGCCGGGCAGGGCGTCGGGGCGGGTGACATCGCGCTGGCCCGTCGCGTCGCGGTGCGCTACCGCGGCACCGACACGGCTCTGCTCGTGCCGATGGGCGCGGCCGACGAAATCGCCGCATCTTTCGCCGCCGCGCACCGCGAGCGCTTCGGCTTCGTCATGGAGGCGACGGCGCTCGTCGTGCAGTCGGTTTCGCTCGAGGCGACGGGCCGCGCCGCCGCGGCCGACCCGGCCACGGCACCTGCCGCGGGCAGGGATGGCCCCGTGGCGACGGCGCCGATGGTCGTCGCCGGCAAGGCCCAGGCGGTGCCGGTACACCTTCGGGCCGGGCTTGCCGCCGGCGCCGTCGTCCCGGGCCCGGCCATCGTCGTCGAGGACGGCGCCACCACCGTCATCGAGGCAGGCTGGCTGGGCGAGGTGACGGCGCGCGGACACCTCGTGCTGACGCAGGGCGCGGCGGGGCGGCCGGTCGCGCCTGCCGGCCGCGAGGCCGATCCGGTGCGGCTCGAAATGTTTTCCAACCTGTTCATGTCGGTGGCCGAGGACATGGGGGCGGCGCTCGCCAGTACCGCCCAGTCGGTCAACATCAAGGAGCGGCTCGACTTCTCCTGCGCCCTGTTCGACGGAACCGGCGCCCTGATCGCCAACGCCCCCCATGTGCCGGTTCATCTGGGGTCCATGGGCCAGGCCGTGAAGTCGGTCATAGCCAGTAGGGCTAAAAACACTACCCTGTCCAATCACCGCAGAAATACTGGTGTTTCAGCAGGGCCTACCGTAGCGCCAGAGTACGACCGGTATGGCCCTACCGGCTTTGCCCCCGGCCAGGCGTTCCTTCATAACGCCCCGTATGACGGTGGCACACACCTGCCCGACATCACGGTCATACGTCCGGTTTTTCGCGCCGAGGTCGGGGCCGCTCCCGCTCCCGGCGGCGGGGACGATGGGCCCGTCTTTTTCCTCGCCGCGCGCGGCCACCATGCCGACATCGGCGGCATCCATCCCGGCTCGATGCCGCCGGCCTCGACCTCGATCGACCAGGAAGGGGTGGTCTTCGCCGGAGAGCTTCTGGTCGACGGCGGTCGCTTCCTCGAAGCGGAGTTGCGCGCCCGTCTGGCGGCGGGGCGCTGGCCCGCCCGCAATCCCGACCAGAACGTCGCCGACCTGCGCGCCCAGGTCGCCGCCTGCGCCCGCGGGGTGGAGGAGCTTCGGCGCATGGTCGGCGCCTTCGGCCTCGACACCGTTCGCGCCTACATGGGGCATGTTCAGGACAATGCCGAGGAGGCCGTGCGCCGGGTGATCGACCGGCTGGCCGACGGCAGCTTCACCGTTCCCGCCGACCACGGCGGACGGATCCAGGTCGCCATCCGGGTCGACCGCGCGGCGCGCGCCGCGACCATCGACTTCACCGGCACCTCGGGTCCGTCGCCGGTCAACTTCAACGCGCCGGGCGCGGTGGTGCGTGCCGCCGTCCTCTATGCCTTCCGCGCCCTGGTGCCCGAACCGATCCCGATGAACGACGGCTGTCTGCGTCCGCTTTCCATCGTCGTACCGGACGGCTCGCTGCTCGATCCGCATCCGCCCGCGGCGGTGGTGGCGGGCAATGTCGAAACTTCCCAGCTCATCGTCGACGCCATCCTCGCCGCGGCCGGACGGCTCGCCGCGAGCCAGGGCACCATGAACAACCTGACCTTCGGCGATGCCGGCACCCAGTATTACGAAACGCTGTGCGGCGGCACGGGCGCCGGGCCGGGCTTCGCCGGCTGTTCGGCGGTACACAGCCACATGACCAATTCGCGGCTGACCGACGCGGAAGTCCTCGAATGGCGCTACCCGGTCCGGCTGGAGAGCTTTTCCATCCGCAAAGGCTCCGGCGGGGCCGGGCGCTGGCCGGGCGGCGACGGCGTCATCCGGCGCAT
>CAXRES010000053.1:0-14855 GCA_964229575.1 Alphaproteobacteria bacterium | reverse complement strand
CGGTGCTGATCGCCACCCACCCCGAAAACCTCATTCGTCGCGGCGGGCATCCGCGCCTGCACCTGTCGGGCGGGGAATTGACCGGCCCCTTCCACGGCGGCGAGCCGCCGCCCGGCGCCGGAACCGGAGCGGGACGGGCATGATGTTCCGGACCTCGCGCGATCTCGCGCTCGACGCCGATCCGGCGCGCCGCTTCCTGCCGTGGCTGCTCGCCATGATCGTCTATCTGGCGGGCCTCGCTCTCGCCGGCATGATGAGCCTGTCGGCCGCGGTCGACCGCTGGGACCGGGGCCTTTCCGGCACGCTGACCATCCAGATTCCCGCACCCGCGCCCGGCCAGAAGGACGTGGCGCTGGCCAACGCGCTGTCGGCGCTGCGCGCCACCCCGGGCGTGGCCGGCGCCCGCGCGCTGAGCCCCGAGGAAACCGCGGCGCTGCTGGAACCCTGGCTGGGGGCGAACGCGCTCGCCCGCGACCTGCCCCTGCCGCGCCTGATCGACGTGCGCCTGCGCGAAGGGGCGGCGGCCGACATCGAAGGCCTGAGCGCGCTGGTGCGCGCCGCCGCGCCCGGCGCGGTGATCGACGACCACAGGAAGTCGCTGGACCGGCTTATCCATCTCGCCCGCTCGATCGAGATCGTGGCCATCGCCATCGTCGTGCTGGTGGCGCTCGCCGCCATCGCCACCGTGGTCTTCATCACCCGCACCGGGCTCGGCCTGCACGCGGGCGGCATCGAGCTTCTGCATCTGATCGGCGCGACCGACGGCTATGTCGCCCGCCAGTTCCAGGGCCAGGCGCTGGAACTGGCGCTGCGCGGCGGCGTCATCGGCCTGATCCTGACCGCGGTCACGGTGATTCTGCTCGGCCGCGCGGCGGCGGCCATCGGCGCGGGGCTCCTGCCCGAATTCAGCCTGTCGGCGCTGCAATGGGCGATCCTCGCCTCGGTCCCGCTCGCCGTCGGCGTGATCGGCATGATCACCGCGCGGATCACGGTGATGGCCGCGCTCCGGGAACTGCCGTGAAAGCGTACTCGGCCCTGTCGCGCTGGTCCGTCGCCGGCTTGGCGGCGGCGGCGCTGTGGCTCGGCGGGCTCGTGTGGTTCGCCGAAACCCTTCCCGAAACGGCGGGCGAGGACGGCGCCACGACGGACGCCGTCGTGGTGCTAACCGGCAGCGCCGGGCGCCTGCGCGTCGGCATCGATCTTCTCGCCGGGAAACGGGCCAAGAAGCTGTTCGTCTCCGGCGTCTACCGCGGCGTCGACGTGCAGCAGATCCTGCGTCTGGTGCGCAGGCCCGGCAACGAGTTCGACTGCTGCCTGGTGCTCGGACATGCCGCCGACGACACGCGCGGCAACGCCGAGGAAACCGCGCGCTGGATGCGGGCGGAGAAGTTCACGTCGCTGCGTCTCGTGACGTCGAACTACCACATGCGCCGCTCGCTGCTCGAATTCCGCCGCGCCATGCCCGGCGCGCGCATCGTCGCCCATCCCACGTCGCAGGCCGAATTCAAGGCGCAGAACTGGTGGAACTGGCCCGGCACGCTGCAACTGATGGCCACCGAATACAGCAAGTATCTGGTCGCCCTGATACGGCCGTGGTAGCCAAGGCCATGCGGTTTCTGCGATCTGTCCTCTTCAACATCGCTTTCTACGCCTGGGCGCTGGTCGCCGGGATCGTGCTGGTCCCGGCGCTCGTCCTGCCGCGCGACCGGGTGCTCGACATCGGCTGCTGGTGGTCGCTCACCGTGATGAAGCTCGCCCGGTGGATCTGCGGCATCGACTGGGAGATCCGCGGCCTCGAAAACGTGCCGGAAGGCTTCGTCATCTTCGCCTCCAAGCACCAGTCGGCCTGGGACACCTTCCTGTTCCCCGCCCTGTTCGGCCAGCCCGCCGCGGTCGCCAAGGCGGAACTCAAGTACCTGCCGTTCTACGGCTGGTACACGAGCCGCGCCGGCACCATCTGGGTCGACCGCAAGGCGGGCGCCTCGGCGATCCGCTCCCTGTTGCGCGGCGGCAAGGAAGCGCTCAGGCGCAACCGCTCGATCTTCATTTTCCCCCAGGGCACACGCACCGCGCCGGGTGAAAGGCGTCCCTACCAGCCCGGGGTGGTGGCGCTCTATTCCGGGCTCGGCCTGCCGGTGGTGCCGGTGGCGCTCAACTCCGGACTGTTCTGGGGGCGGCGCGCGTTCAACAAGCGGCCGGGCCGGATCGTGGTGCAGTGCCTGCCCGCCATACCGCCCGGCCTCAAGCGCGAGGAGTTCATGACCCGCCTTGAAGCCGCCATAGAGGAGGAAACCACCCGCCTCGAAGCTGCCGCCGAGCACGCCGCCGGCTGAGCGCCCCTTGACGGCAGGCTCGGCCGTGGCGACATAAAACCTGTGGATAAGTCTGTGGAACCTGTACCGGTTATCCGCCGTGGATTTCGGGCATAACTGGAATAGTCGGCGGCGACCAACGGGTTAGGGATCGGCTTCGATGTGGAAACATAACGGGAACATTGCGTTGACGGGGTCGCGGGGGCTCCCTACAATGGCCGCCCTCCGCCCAAAGGGCGAAGAAAAAAATAACGTAATTTCAAAGCATTAAATGAGCCCGGGCGGCCCTGCCCCAGCCCAGGAAACACGGAGTTCCCGATGACCGGCGTCGCGCCCATCTCCCAGCAGATCTGGGACATGAAATACCGCCTCAAGAGCCCGACCGGCGAGGCTGTGGACAAAACGCTGGCCGACACTTGGGCCCGCGTCGCCCACGCGCTGGCCGAGGCCGAGGCACCGCAGGCGCGCGACGCCTGGACCGGGCGTTTCCGGAACGTGCTCGAAACCTTCGAATTCCTGCCCGCCGGCCGCATCATCGCCGGCGCGGGCACGGGGCGCGCCGTGACCCTGTTCAACTGCTTCGTCATGGGCACCATTCCCGACGACATGGCGGGCATCTTCACCCACCTCAGGGAAGCCGCGCTGACCATGCAGCAGGGCGGCGGCATCGGCTACGACTTCTCCACCCTGCGGCCCAAGGGCGCCCCGGTGAAGGGCGTCGGCGCCGACGCCTCCGGACCGCTGTCGTTCATGGACGTGTGGGACGCCATGTGCCGTACGATCATGAGCGCGGGCTCGCGCCGCGGCGCCATGATGGGCACGCTGCGCTGCGACCATCCCGACATCGAGGCCTTCATCGAGGCCAAGCGCGAACCCGGCCGCCTGCGCATGTTCAACCTGTCGGTGCTGGTGACGGATGCCTTCATGGCGGCGGTCAAGGACGACGGGGCGTGGGAACTCAAGTTCGGCGGCACGACCTACCGCACCGTGCGCGCGCGCGACCTGTGGGACAGGATCATGCGCGCCACCTATGCCTATGCCGAACCGGGCGTCATCTTCATCGACCGCATCAACCGCGCCAACAACCTCTACTACTGCGAGACCATCGCCGCGACCAACCCGTGCGGCGAACAGCCGCTGCCTCCTTACGGCGCATGCCTGCTCGGCTCGTTCAACCTGGCCCGCTTCGTGCGCGACCCCTTCACCGACGACGCCCGCTTCGATATCGAACGCCTGCGCGAAGTGGTGCCCGTCGCCGTGCGCATGCTGGATAACGCCATCGACGTCTCGCGCTTCCCGCTCGAGGCCCAGACCCACGAAGCCCGGGCCAAGCGCCGCATGGGGCTCGGCGTCACCGGGCTTGCCGATGCGCTGATCATGTGCCGCGTGCGCTACGGCTCGGACGAGGCCGTGCGGCTTTCGAGCCTGTGGATGGCCGAGATCGAACGCGCCGCCTATCTGGCGTCGGCCGAAATCGCCGCGGAAAAGGGCGCCTTCGCGCTCTACGACAAGGACGCCTATCTCGCGGGCGAGACCATCGCGCATCTCGACGCCGACGTGCGCGCGGCCATCGCCGAAAAGGGCATCCGCAACGCGCTGCTCACCTCCATCGCGCCGACGGGCACGATTTCACTTCTGGCCGATAACGTGTCCTCGGGGCTGGAGCCGGTGTTCAGCTTCTCCTACACCCGCCACATCCTGCAGCCCGACGGCTCGCGCAAGGACGAGGAAGTGACGGACTACGCCTACCGGCTCTACCGTCGCCTCCATGGCGAGAAGCGCGAGCTGCCCGCCTACTTCGTCGATTCCCAGCGGCTGTCGCCCAACGACCACGTGGTCATGCAGGCGGCGATCCAGAAGCACGTCGACAGTTCGATCTCCAAGACCATCAACGTACCCGCCGACATCGACTTCGAGCAGTTCAAGGATGTCTACCTCAAGGCCTACGAACTGGGCTGCAAGGGCTGCACCACTTACCGGCCGAACGAGATTACCGGCTCGGTTCTGGAAGTGAAGCCCAAGGACAAGAAGGAAGCCGACGCCCGCCAGGCGCACGACGCCGAGCGCGCCGCGGCGGAAGCCCGCGCGCGCGCCGAAGCCGAGGCCCGCGAGGCCGCCGCCGAAGGCCAGGAAGAACTGCCGCTCGGCGCGCCGCCGGCGCGCCACCGCGACGCGTTCGAGGCGGGCGGCGTCGTCTACATGACGCAACCGCTCGACCGGCCGGGGACCCTGCCGGGGCGCACCTACAAGCTCAAGTGGCCGGAATCGGATCACGCCATCTACATCACCATCAACGACATCATCCAGGACGGCCGCCGGCGCCCGTTCGAGATCTTCATCAATTCGAAGAACGTCGAACACTTCGCCTGGACGGTGGGCCTGACGCGCATGATTTCTGCCGTGTTCCGGCGCGGCGGCGACGTGTCCTTCGTGGTGGAAGAACTGAAGGCCGTGTTCGACCCGCGCGGCGGCCAGTGGATGAACGGCCGCTACGTGCCGTCGCTCCTCGCCGCCATCGGCGACGTGATCGAGCATCACCTAGTCGACATCGGCTTCATCAAGGGCCGCGAGGACATCGCCGCCCGGGCCCGCGAACAGCTGCGCGAGAAGATGGCGGCCTCCGGCGGCACGGGCGCTGGCACGGGCGGCGGCCCGACGGGCCGCGGCCTCGGCGCCGCGCTGCAATGCCCGAAATGCGGCGAGGCCGGCATGATCCGCCAGGAAGGCTGCGACCTGTGCCTGTCCTGCGGCCATTCCAAGTGCGGCTGATCGCCTAGGTTGCCCTGCGCACCAGTTCCGCCAGTTCGTGCAGCGGGCCTTCCTCAAGCCCGAACTCGTCGAGATGCCGGATGGTGTTCTCCAGATAATCCACGTTGCTGCCGCCCTTGCCCGCGCTTTGGGCGATGATGCGCGCGGCCTCCGCGGTCGGCACGCGCCCGGCGTACTGGCGGTGGCCGCGGTCGACGACGTAAGTCTGTCCCCGCACCCTTTCGCCGCCTGCCAGGCGCAATTCGACGACGCGGCGGTGGTAGACTTCTGTCACCCTTTCGCGCGCATCGAGATAGGCGATCACCTCGCGGGCCTCTGCCGCCGCGACGCGGAAGGCGATGCCCCGGCAGGCCCCGCCGCGGTCGAGCCCGAGGACGAGGCCCGGGCGTTCCACCGTACCGCGCCATTCCTCCGACCATACGCAGAGCGCGCGGTGGCGACCCCGGATCAGGGCATGGCGCCGCTCGACGAAGTCGAAGCCGGGCTTCCACATCAGCGAGCCGTAGCCGAAAATCCACAGATCGCCCATATCATCATCCGCCGCCATGATCCGGCCACGATCCTTCAACACAGTGCCGCGAGTTTCCGCCCCGCGGGCGGCGCTTTGCCGCCCGCTTCGTTGCCGCTAGAGTGGCGGCGAGATCAACAGGGCATCCCGCCCTCCGGCGGGCACCCGTGAATGTAACCCCGATGGTCGCGCCCGTGGCAAGCCGCCTCGCATCACGCATCGTCTACGGCCTTTTCGCCGCAGCACTGCTCGTCATCGCGGCGGTCACCGCGATGTGGTTCGCAGGCGCCACCGAAGTACGCCAGCAGATCGCCGCCATCGGCCGCAACGCCGTGGGCGCCGACGGCCAGTTCACCGTCGGCACCCTCGACGTCACGGGGTTTCCCTTTGCCTATGAAGCGCGGCTCGGCGATATCGCGCTCAACGGGCGCGACGCGCGCGGCACCTGGGAATGGCGCGCCGAAAAGGCAACCGTGACGTTGTCGCCCTGGCTCGGGCGCGCTGCGAGCTTCGATCTTGCCGGACAACACAGGCTGCGCTTCCGCCTGGGTCGCCTGCCGCTCGACATGGAGATCACCGCCGCGCGCGCGCCGGGCGAGGTGCAGTTCGGCTCGGCCAGCGCGCCCGCGCTCTACAAGCTCTCGCCCGAGGGCGTGCGCATCCACGAAATCTCCACCAATGCCGACATCAAGGCGGAAAAGGGCGCCTTCCAGCTCTTCCTCTATCCGCCGGGGGAACGCAAGACGGCCAATACCCAGCCGGTGGCGGGCCTCCTGGTCGAACTCAGCGGCATCGACCTGCCGCCGGCGATGGGCAGGTTCCTGGCGCCAAGGCTCGCCAAGCTCGCCGCCGAAGTGCAGGTGCTGGGCCTGCTGCCGGCGCCCGTCGACCGGCGCAACATGGCGCGCTTCCGCGAGGCGGGCGGCAGCATCGAAGTGCGCAATCTCGCGCTCCACTGGGGGCCGGCGCGCATCGACGGCTCGGGCACGATGACGCTCGATGCGGGCTTGCAGCCGGAAGCCTCCTTCGCCGCGCGCATGACCGGCTTCGAGGAAACCGCCGATGCGCTGGTCGCCGCCGGGCTGATCCGCGCCCAGGAGGCGCAGGGCGTGAAACTGCTTCTGTCATTGATGGCCCGCCGGTCGGACCCCGGGCGCGGCGCCGAGATTCGCGTGCCCATCACCATCCAGGACCGCAGCATCTACGTCGGCCCGGCGCGGCTCGCCCGCCTGCCGCAGGTGCGCTGGTAGGTACCCGCGGTGCGAAGCAACCTACCGTAAACGATAACTAGGCCTGACCGGCCTTGACGATCGAGCGGCGGATGGCGCGGGTGCGGGTGAACCAGTCTTCCAGCGCCTTGCCGTCGCCGTAGCGGATGGCGCGCTGCAGCGCCGTCAGGTCCTCGTCGAAGCGACCAAGCATTTCGAGCACTGCGTCCTTGTTGGCGAGAAAAATATCGCGCCACATGACCGGGTCCGAGGCGGCGATGCGCGTGAAGTCGCGAAAGCCGCCGGCGGCGAACTTGATGACTTCCTGCTGCAGCGTGTTTTCCAGTTCCGTCGCCGTGCCGACGATGGTGTAGGCGATCAGGTGCGGCAGGTGCGAGGTGATGGCGAGCACCATGTCGTGATGGCGCGGATCCATCGTATCGACCGTGCTGCCGACGGCGCGCCAGAGCGCGGCCACCTTGCGCAAGGCGGCCGGATCGCAGCCGGGCGGCGGCGTGAGAATGCACCAGCGCCCTTCGAACAGTTCGGCGAAACCCGCTTCCGGGCCCGATTCCTCGGTCCCCGCCACGGGATGGGCGGGCACGAAATGTACGCCCCTGGGCAGGTGCGGCATGACCGCGTCGACCACCGCCGCCTTGACCGAACCCACGTCGGAAACGATGGCGCCCGGCTTGAGCGCGGGCGCGATGGCTTTGGCAATCGCGCCGCTGGCGCCGACGGGCGCCGCGATGACGACGAGATCGGCGCCGGCCGCGGCCCTGGCCGGGTCGGATTCGGCGCGATCGATGAAGCCGAGCCTGAGCGAGGTCTGCAAAGTCTTTTCCGTGCGCGCCGAACCATTGATGCGGCGCGCGAGCCGCCCGCGTTTGATGGCACGCGCGAGCGAGGAGCCGATCAGGCCGAGCCCGATGATCGCCACCGTGCCGAAGCGCGCTTCGGCGGGCGCGGACTTGCCGGCGCCACGCGACCTGGCCTTTCGCGCGGGCTTCTTCGCAGGCTTCTTCACGGGCTTTTGCGCGGCCTTCGTCGCCGGCGCCTTCCTGCACGCCGTCTTTTTCGCAGGCTTCCTAGCCATGGCCTGCCCCCTTATTCGCGCCGGGGCCGGCCATGAATTCGGCGAGCGCGGCGCACACGGCAACGCATTCGTCCCGGAGCCCGACGGTGATGCGCAAGCTGTCGGGCAGGCCGTAGCCGCCCATGCGGCGCACAATGATACCGCGCGATTTCAGGAACCCGTCCGCCGCTTCCGCCTGCGCCACGCCGCCGGGGAAACGGGCGAGGACGAAGTTGCCCTCGCTCGGCGGGATGACGATGCCCGCCTTTGCAGGGCGTCCGTCATGCGCGCGCGCATTTCGCCGTTGTGGGCCACCGCGCGCGCGAAGTGATCGCGGTCGGCGAGCGCCGCGATGCCTGCCGCCTGCGCCGCGGTCGAGACATTGAAGGGCATGCGCAGGCGGTTGAGCACGTCGATGATGTGCGCGGGGCCATAGGCCCAGCCGATGCGCAGCCCGCCCAGACCGAATATCTTGGAGAACGTGCGCGTCATGATGACGTTGTCGTTTTCGTTCACCAGCGCGACGCCCGCGTCGTAGTCGGCTGCCGTGACGAATTCGGCGTAGGCCGAATCGATCACCAGTATGACGCCCGCAGGCAGGCCGCGGCGCAGCCGGCGCAACTCGTCGACGTTGATGTAGCTGCCGGTCGGGTTGTTCGGATTGGCGATGTAGCACAGCCGCGTGCGGTTGCCCGCGCGCGCGACCAGCGCGTCGACGTCGGTACGGAGGTTTTTTTCCGCCACCTTCACGGGCGTGGCGCCGACCGAACGCGCGGCGATCGGGTAAATGAGAAATCCGTGTTCGGTGTAGAGCACCTCGTCGCCCTCGCCCGCGTAGCCGCGCGCCATCAGCCCGAGGATTTCGTCCGACCCCGCGCCGCAGACGATGCGCGCCGGATCAAGATCGAACCGCCTGCCGATCGCCTCGCGCAAGCTCACCGAGCCGCCATCCGGGTAGCGCGCCAGCGTCTTCGAGGCGTCCTCGAACGCGGCGACGGCCCCGGGCGAGGGCCCGAGCGCGCCTTCGTTCGACGACAGCTTGATCACGCGCTCCTGCCCCGCGATCTTCGACTGGCCGCCTTCGTAGGGCGCGATGTCGAGGATGCCCGGGCGCGGCGCGATGGGCCTGTTGCCGGCGCCGCTCATGACGCGTGCCCCAGTTCAAGCGGCACGGCATAGGCGCCGATGACGACGATGCGGCGCACGGAATCGCCAAGCGCCGCGCCGAGACGCGCCAGCGCTTCATCGCCCGGCGCGACGAAGCCGTCGACTTCGGCCAGATGCGACGTGCCGCCGCCGCCCTGGCCCGCGCTGAAGCAGAGCGTCAGGCCGGCGCGTTCAAAGGCGCGGCCGAGGGTGGCGCGGCTCACCGATTCGTTCGTTTCCACGGCGATCAGCGAACGGTCTTCGCCGGAGGGTTCCGGCGCCATCGCGGCGATGGCGAGGCCGTTGGTCACGCCACCCTTCGGCGCCAGGCCCGTCGCCACCGGAAGGCGGGCCACCACGCGCGGCGCGCCATCGGTCATCAGGCGGACCCACCACGGATCGCGGTCCTCGACCGCGGGAAAAGGAACGATGGCGACATGGGCCTTGCCCGCGGCGACCTGGGCGACGGCCTGGGCCGGGCCGGGCGCCCCCGCCATGGGCGTGTTGATGCCGTACTGGCCGCGCGCCAGGCCCCAGCAGGTGGGCCCCGCCTCGGGCGCGCTGACGGCGACGGAGAAACGGCCCTGGACGCGCAGCGCCGCCGACATGATCTCGCGCCAGATACGAACCAGCGCCAGCGGATCGAAGCCCGCGCCGCCCCTGGCGACCAGGCGGCGCAGCACGGCCGCCTCGCGCCCCGGGCGCAGCATGGGCGCCCCGAGGCCGGCCTTGAGCGGCGCTACGAGTGCGGCGATCTCGGCCCGGCGCAGCAAGAGCGCGATCAGTTGATCGTCGATGGCGTCGATTTCGGCGCGCAGGGTATCGAGTGTTGGGCCGCTCATGGCTTGCTGGTCCGTCGGGAACAGGGGGATGCCCCGCGGGCCTCGCCCGGGGTGCAAACAGGCCGCTAGTCTTAGCGGCAAGAGCCTGTAAAATCAAAGAGAACGTTGACAACCGCCTGCCATCTGCCTAGCAATCGGCCGCTTCGGGGGCTATCGTCCACCGGCGGCGGAGCCGTCGGTGGGGTCCGCTCCCCGGGACCGCGAGGATCAATGGGCATGGCGAGCGATACGAGCCCCAGGCAAGGCACAGCCAGAAGCGCCGGTGGACCGGCATTGGCGGGCCAGCAGGTCGTGCTGGCGGTCGATGCGCCGCTGTTGCTCGATTCGGGCGCTTCGCTCGGCCCCATCACGGTGGCCTATACCACCCAGGGCAAGCTCAACGCGGATCGCTCCAACGCCGTTCTGATTTGCCACGCGCTGACCGGCGACCAGTTCGTCTCCGGCACCCATCCGACCACCGGCAAGCCCGGCTGGTGGGACACCATGATCGGTCCGGGCCGGCCGCTCGACCCCGAGCGCTATTTCCTGATCTGCTCGAACATCCTGGGCGGCTGCCTCGGCACGACGGGGCCGAAGGAAATCAATCCGGCGACCGGCAAGCCCTGGGGGCTCGACTTCCCCGTCATCACCGTCGGCGACATGGTCAACGTGCAGCGCCTGCTCGTCGATCATCTCGGCATCGGTCAGTTGTTCTGCGTGATCGGCGGATCGATGGGCGGCATGCAGGTACTCGACTGGGCGGTGCGCTATCCCGATCGGGTGTTCTCCGCCATGCCGATCGCCAGCGCCGCGCGCACATCGGCGCAGAACATCGCGCACCACGAGGTCGGCCGCCAGGCGGTGATGGCCGATCCCGACTGGTGCGGCGGGCGCTACCTGGAAGAAGGCAAGCGGCCGCACCGCGGATTGGCCGTGGCGCGCATGGGCGCGCACATCACCTATCTTTCGGAATCGGCGCTGACGCGCAAGTTCGGACGTTCCCTGCAGGCGCGCGACCAGGTGACCTACGGCTTCGACGCCGATTTCCAGGTGGAAAGCTACCTGCGCCACCAGGGCATCACCTTCGTCGACCGGTTCGACGCCAATTCCTATCTCTACATCACGCGGGCGACCGACTATTTCGATCTCGAACAGGAACACGGCGGGGTGCTGGCGAATGCCTTCCGCGGCACGCCCGTGCGCTTCGGCGTGGTCAGCTTCACCAGCGACTGGATGTTCCCGACATCCGAAAGCCGCGATCTGGTGAAGGCGCTGAACGCGGTCGGCGCCAACGTCGGCTTCGTCGAGGTCGAGACCGACCAGGGCCACGATTCCTTCCTGATGGACATTCCCGATTATCACCGCGTGGTGCGCGGCTTCCTCGAAGGCGCCGCCGAACACCGGGGGCTCAAGCGGCCATGACCGGCGCCGACGACATCAGGACGCCGCTGATAGGCCGCGTCGCATCCGCTTCGGGACGAATCCGCGTCGATCTGCAACTGATCGCCGATCTCGTGCCGGCGGGCGCGCGCGTGCTCGACGTCGGCTGCGGCGACGGCACGCTGCTGCATTATCTCGCGCGCCACAAGGGTGTGGATGCGCGCGGCATCGAGATCAGCCGCGACCGCGTGGCGGCCTGCCTCAACCAGGGCCTGTCGGTGATCCAGGGGGACGCGGAAGCCGATCTCGCCGATTATCCCGACGATGCCTTCGACTGCGTCGTTCTCAGCCAGACGCTGCAGGCCGTGCACGATCCCAGGTGGATGCTCGAACAGCTGCTGCGCATCGGCAGGCTGGCGGTCGTCTCCATCACCAACGCAGGATACTGGAAGAACCGGGTCAGCTTCCTCGTCGAAGGCCGCGAGCCGTTCGCCGTGCACCGCGACGAAACCTGGTACGACACGGCCTACATCCACCCCTGCACCATTCGCGATTTCGTCGACCTGGCGACGAAGATCGACGTGCGGATCGAGCGCTGCTTCGCGCTCAATGCCCGCGGCGCCTACCGCGAAATCGATCCCGGCAGCCGCTGGGCAAACCTGACCGCCGTTCAGGCCGTCTTCCTGCTGAGCTAGACGCGGGAGCGACGGACGTTGCCCGCCGGAACGTAGACCGTGCGCCGGCGCACACGCGCGCGCGTGCCGCTCACGGCATAGATCTGCTTGGTCGCCTCCATGATGACGACGCCGGCAAACCGCGGCAGGAACTTTGTCCCGATGTTTTCCCAGGCCGCCGCCGCGCCCAGCACCATGCGCGAGCGCGAAGGCGGAACGAACAGCGCCCCTTGCGTCGCCGTCGGCGTGAACAGATTGTCGCGCAGAAGGCGCGAAAGCTGGCGCGCGCTGTAGGGGTGCCCGTGGGCGAAGGGCGTGCGCTCGATGCGCGCCCAGATGCCGCGCCGGTTGGGCACGACGACGACGATACGGCCGGCATCGGCGAGTACGCGCCAGACCTCGCGCAGCATCGGGCGGAGCGATTCCGCGTTCTCCACGGCATGAACCAGAAGAATTCGGTCGAAGGCGTTGTCGGGAAACGGCAGGTCGAGCTCGTCGACCAGCACGGCCCGGTTGGCGCCGCCGCGGGGCCAGTGCAGCACGCCCTGGCCCATCGGCATGGCGGCGAGCACGCGCTCGGCCTCTTCGGCGAATGGACTGAGAAAAGGCGTGGCATAGCCGAGCCCGAGGACGCGAAGCCCGCGCGCATCGGGCCACAGGCCGCGCAGGCGCGCGCGCACCGCCCGGGCCGCCACGCCGCCCAGGCTGGTCGCATAGAAGTCGCGCAGGTCCACCACGTCCACCCACATGGCGCCAGCCTAGCACGGGGCGGGCGGGCCATGGCGTCGGTTGAGCAACCGCCGCGGCAGGTCTATCCTGCCCCGACAGGACAGGTCATGGCCCAGCTTGAAATCCACCGCATTCCCGCGCGCCGGGACAATTACCTCTGGCTCGCCGTCGAGCCGGCGACCGATACGGTCGCCGTCGTCGATCCGGCCGACGCAGAGCCCGTGATCGCCAGATGCGAAGAGCTGGGCCTTTACCTGACCCATATCCTCAACACCCATCACCATGGCGATCACACCGGGGGCAACCTCGCGCTGAAGGAGCGCTACGGCTGCGTCATCATCGGTCCCGCGGCGGACCAGGACAGGATTCCCGGCATCGACATCCCGGTGGGCGAAGACGATACCGTGGCGCTCGGCACCGAAACGGCGCAGGTCTTCGACGTGCCCGGCCACACGCGCGGTCACATCGCCTACTGGTTCGCCGGTTCCGAGGCGCTGTTCTGCGGCGATACCCTTTTCGCCATGGGCTGCGGGCGGCTGTTCGAGGGCACGCCCGCGCAGATGTGGGAGTCGCTTTCCAAGTTCGCCGACCTGCCGGACGAGACGAAGGTCTACGGCGCGCACGAATACACAGAGGCCAACGCCCGCTTCGCGCTCACCGTCGATCCGGACAACGCGGCGCTCCGGCGGCGTGCGGCCCAGGTCGCGCGCCTGCGCGCCGCCGGCAAGGCGACCGTGCCCTCGACCCTGGGCGAGGAGCGCGCCACCAACCCGTTCCTGCGCGCCGAAGACGAAGGGCTCAGGGCGGCTCTCGGCCTCGCGGGCGCCGACCCGGTCGCGGTCTTTGCCGAAACGCGCCGGCGGAAGGACGAATTCAAGGCTTAACCAGAGAACGGCGCTTGCGCGCCATAGTCAGAAAAGGGCGCTGCGGCGCCCGGCAGGGAGAAAACCGATGAAGCTGTATCAGTCCCCCACCTCACCCTTCGTGCGCATGGTGCGCGCTGCCGCGGAGATCAAGGGCCTCGCCGGCCGCATCGAGCTGATGGACGCGCGCAAGGACCAGGCGGCGTTCGAGAAGCTCAACCCGCTCAACAAGGTGCCGACGCTCGTCACCGACGAAGGCGAGGTGCTGATCGAATCGCGCCTGATCTGCCAGTATCTCGACGGGCTTGCGGGCGGCGCGCAGCTTTATCCCCGGGACGAGGCGGCCCGGCGCAAGGTGCTGCAGCAGGAAGCGGTGATCCACGGCATCATGGACGCCTGCGTCGCCCGCCGCATGGACTCGCGCAAGCCCGATGCCCCGGAATCGGCATGGTGGCAGGAGCGCCAGAAGCGCAAGGTCGATATCGGGCTCGATCTGATCGAGAACTCTCTCGCCGCCTACACCGGCAAGACCATCACCCCCGTTCTGCTTGGCTGCATGTGCCATTTCCTCGACCGGGTCTGCCCGGACGACTGGCGCCAGGGCCGCCCGGGCCTGGCCAGGTGGTACGATGCCTATCGCAAGGAACCGCACATGGCCGGGACCGAGGTCAACGAATAGGCCCCGCCCGACAACGCCCGGCCCGCGCCGGGGCGGCTTCGTTCCTGCGCCAAGGCGCTTGCCAAGGCCGACCGGATGGGCTGCAATGGCGTCCAACAAATAAAAGGCCGGTCCCGCTTGCCGGCCGTCACAGGGGGAGTTTCATGCCTACGCCTTCGGACGCGGCCCAAGCGGCCGCGGGCGGGCCTGCCGTGATCCGCAAGTACGCCAACCGCCGCCTCTATGACACGTCGCGGGCGCGCTGCGTCACGCTCGCCGACATCGCGAGACGCGTGCGCGCCGGCGAAAGCGTGCGCATCGTCAATGCCCGCGGCGGCGCCGACGTCACGCGCCATGTGCTGGCGCAGATCCTGTGCGAAAGCGAAAGTTCCGCGACCGCTGCGCTGTTCGACGAGGCGGTGCTGGCGCGCCTGATTGCCCTTTCGGGAAGCGACAACGCCGGGCAGGTGTCCGGCGCCGTGGCGCGGGCGCTTGATCAGATCGGGGCTGGCCGCGGCCAGGCCCACGGAACGGGCCGCCTGCGCCCGCGCGGCGGCGGCCCCTCGGCGCGCGCCGTGACGGCGCGCCTCGATGCGCTGGACGCCCGCCTCCCGGGCCTGATCGCCGCGGCCGCTGCCGCCGCGGCCCGCCGTCGATCGCCCGGAGAAGCGTCCTAGCACCGCCCGTCAGGCCGTCGCCGCGATCGCCCGGG
>CAXRES010000052.1:0-3483 GCA_964229575.1 Alphaproteobacteria bacterium | reverse complement strand
GCGTTGTTGGCCGCCTCGGGGCCCGCCACGCCTTCGATCTCCAACCGTGCCAGACGGTTGCGCAGTTCGGTCGGCAGGCTGACGCGCAGGTCCGCCGCCGCCGTGCCGACGGTGAAGGCCGCGCGTTCGCGCAGCACGATGCGCCCGCGTTCGTCGAGGCCGCGGATCCAGTGGTCCGATGCCGGCCCTGCCGCGGCGCGCAACATTCTAAGGGCAAGCTGCGGTTCGCCCGCGGCGGGCGGCACCAGCGCGATCGTGGCCGTCGCCGGCGAATCGTTCATGACCGTCACCGTTCCGCGTTCGCGCAGGGACAGCGCGAAAGATTCCGCGTGGCCGTCGTCTATGCCGTCGGCGAACCACACGAAATTGGCCGGCGTCTGGAACTTCGCGGCGCGCAGGGCCGCAAGCGCGCGCGCGCGGTCGGCGCCCCAGGCCTTGGGCTGCAACGCCTGGATGGCGCTTCTCGCCGCCGCCGGGGTGAGCAGGCTGGTCGCGGCAATCGGCCCGCCGTCGGCGGGCGCCGCCGTGGCAAGGATGACCAGCGAACGCCCGGCGCGCTCGGCCCGCGCGATCACCGTGTCGATGGCGCGCTGGCGTTCGCGCCAGCCGCGCGCCGCACCGAAGCCGTCGTCGACGACCAGCACCACCGGGCCGCGCTCGGCGAAGCGGTCGCCGGCGTTCCACAGCGGATGGGCGAGCGCCAGGATGACGAGCGCCGCCACCGTCATGCGCAGAAGGATCAGCCACCACGGCGTGCGCGAAGGCGTCTGTTCGTCCTGTTCGAGGCCGAACAGGAGGCGGATGGCGGGAAAGCGCAACAGGCGCGGGGCGGGCGGCGTGACGCGGAGCAGCCACCACAGCACAGGCAGGCCGGCGAGCGCGGCGAGCAGCCAGGGGGAGGCGAAGGAGAGCGCGCCCAGGCTCAGCATCGGACGGGAACCCGGCGGGCTACCATGTTGCCGTCCCCGCCGGACGGTTCGGCGTCGACAGCGCGACGTAAAGCGCCAGCAGCGCTTCGGGCGCCGGGCGATCGGTGTGGTGCGCGGCAAAGGACCAGCCGTTGCGCCGCGCGAGCCGGCGCAGTTCTTCGCGCCTGGCCGCCAGGCGGTCGTGATATCGCGCGCGCACGCTTTCGGTGCGGTTGATCAGGGTATTGCCTTCGCTCTCCAGCCCCTCGAAGCGGATGCGCCCGGCGAAGGGCAGCGATTCCTCGGCCGGGTCCAGCACCTGCACCAGATGGCCCGCGAGCCCGCGCGCGGCGTAGGTGCCGATGGCCGCGGCGATCTCGTCGACGGGGCCGAGGAAGTCGGAAAACATCGCGATATGGGCGTAACGCGGCAGTGGCTCGATCGGCGGCACGTTGGCCGTGGCGTCGGCACGCGAAAGAGTCGTCGCCATGCGTACCAGCGCGCCGCGCCCGGTGGCGGGCGCGCGCCCTTCGCCCGAAAGCGCCACATGTTCGCCCGCGCGCATGAGCAGGGTCGCGAGCGCCAGCGTCAGCGTGCGCGCGCGTTCCGCCTTGGTTTCGAGGCGGCGCGAGGACGCGTAGTCCATCGAAGCCGAGGTATCGCACCACAGCCATACCGATTGCGCCGCCACCCATTCCTGTTCGCGGATGAAGACGTTGCCGGCCTTGGCCGACTGGCGCCAGTCGATACGGCCGGCCGGATCGCCCGGCTGGTAATGGCGGAACTGCCAGAAGGTCTCGCCCGGTCCCATGCGGCGGCGCCCGTGCACGCCCTGCATCACCGTGGCGGCGATGCGCTGGGCGCGGACCAGGAGCGGCGGCAGGTGCGCGCCCGCTTCCTCCGCCCTTTGCAGGCGCGACAGGGCGGCATCGGCGCGCGCGGGTCCCGGAGCTTGCGCCATCGAGCGGGCCTCAGCCCAGCGGTTCGACGAGGCGGGCGATGACCTGATCCATGGTCACGCCGTCGGCCCGGGCGGAGAAGGTCAGCGCCATGCGGTGGCGCAGCACCGGGCCGGCGAGCGCCACGACGTCATCGACCGACGGCGCCAGCCTGCCTTCGAGCACGGCGCGCGCGCGCGCGGCCAGCATCAGCGCCTGGCTCGCGCGCGGGCCGGGGCCCCAGGCGACGGTGGCGTCGATGTTGCCGTCGCCTTCGCCGGGGCGTCCGGCGCGCACCAGGGAAAGGATCGCCTCGACCACCGAATCGCCGACCGGCACGCGGCGTACCAGGTGCTGGGCCGCCATAAGTTCGTCGGCCGTCATCACGGCGCGTGCCGTCGCTTCGGCGGCGCCGGTGGTGGCGAGCAGCATGGTGCGCTCGGCCTCCTTGTCGGGATAGCGCACGTCGATTTGCAGCAGGAAGCGATCGAGCTGCGCTTCGGGCAGCGGGTAGGTGCCTTCCTGCTCAAGCGGGTTCTGGGTGGCCAGCACATGGAAGGGCCGCGGCAGGTCGTGGGTCAGCCCCGCGACCGACACGGCGCGTTCCTGCATGGCCTGCAGCAGGGCCGACTGGGTGCGCGGGGAGGCGCGGTTGATTTCGTCGGCCATCAGCAACTGGCAGAACACCGGGCCCCGGATGAAGCGGAAGCTGCGCGTCCCCGTTTCGGATTCCTCCAGCACTTCCGAGCCGAGAATGTCGGCGGGCATCAGGTCGGGCGTGAACTGGATGCGCTTGTCGTCGAGCCCGAGCACGGCGCCGAGTGTCTGCACCAGCCGCGTCTTGGCCAGTCCCGGCACGCCGATCAGCAGGCCGTGGCCGCCGGCCAGCAGGGTGATCAGGCTCTCGTCGATGACCTGCTTCTGGCCGAAGATGATTTCGCCGATGGCGGCGCGCACGTCCTGCAGGCGGCTGCCCAGCGCCTCGATCCCGGCGGCGAGCTTTTGCGCCTCCGCGGCGGCCTGGGCGGATGAATTGTCGGTGACGCTCATGCGTGGGTTCCTCTGGCAGGACCGGCGGCCGGGCGTTTCCCGGCGGGCCGGGACGCCTTGCGGGCGCGCGTTTCGGGCTACGGTTGACGCAATGGAACGCGACGGAGACTATGGCGAAGTATAGGACGATTCCGAAGCGTATCCATATCGGTCAAATAGGCTCAAATTGTGGCACCTTCCCCTGAAATCTGCATCTCCGGCAGCTTTCGCATCCGCGCCGACGGCAGCTGGCTGCACGACGGGCGGGCGATTGACCGCCCGGCGCTGGTGCGGCTCTTCGCCTCGGTCCTGAGGCGCGAGAGGGACGGCCGCTACTTCCTTGTGACGCCGGCGGAAAAAGTTCCGGTCGCGGTCGACGATGCGCCCTTCGTCGCGGTGGCGATGGAGGCGACGGGGACGGGGCCGGACGGCGAGATCCGGCTTCGCACCAACGTCGGGGACTGGTTGCGCCTCGACCGCGATCATCGCCTTTTCGTGCGCGGAAGCGGCGACAGCCCGAGGCCCTACGTCGAGCTGGGCGGCGGCATGGAGGCATTGATCGCGCGCAGCGTGTACTACGGGCTCGCCGAGCGCGCCGTGCCGGGCGC
>CAXRES010000051.1:0-4429 GCA_964229575.1 Alphaproteobacteria bacterium | reverse complement strand
CGGGGCGGCGTGAGGCGGCGATGGTAGAGATGCTCTACCTCGTCATCGGGCTGATGATCGTCATGGCCGCCATCCCCGTGCTGGCCGTTCTGGCGCTCGCGCTCGCCATCGCCAAACGCTACGTCATGCGCTTCAACGATGCCGTCGATCGTCTGCGCTTTCGCGTCCGGCTGGGCGGCAACATCGCCTATTTCGTGGCGACGCTGAATGCGCTCGCGGCGCTTTACTACTTCATTGCCGCGGGCCTGCCCGTCGGCCCGCGCTTCGCTTCATGGATCGCCGCCGCGTCCCAGCGCCTGCCGGAGGGCTGGTATCTCGCCACGGCTTTCGCCTTCCTGATCGCGGGCTTTCTGGTCAAGGTAACGCGTTCGGTCTATCTCGCGGGTTTCCTGCTCGTCCTGTTCGGGGCACAGCTGGCCATCGAACTGGCGCCGACGGTCTTCGCGCTCGCCCGCGACCCCGGCCTGTTCGCCCGCTTCTTCGACGAAATCGTCCGCCTGCGCGAGGCCTATGCCAGTGTCGGAGGCCTGCCCTCGACCGTCATGGGCCTTTTGCTTGCCGGGCTGGTTTACGCCGCCGCAGTGCAGGCCGCCTATTACGCCCTGACGGTCTGGGGGCTGGTGATCGCGCTCGCGGCGACGCTGCGCCTCAGGCGCTTTTCGGCCCGCCGTTTCCGCAGCCAGGCCTGAGGATCAACGCACATGATCGAATTCGCGATTTCGGCCTTCGTCACCTTCTTCGTGGTGCTCGATCCCCCGGGCATGGCGCCGATTTTCGCCGGCCTGACCGAGAACGAGACCGACGCCCAACGCCGCCGCCTGGCGCTCCGCGGCACGGTGATCGCGGGCATCATCCTGATCGTCTTCGCCTTCGTCGGCGAATGGCTCCTGCGCATGCTGGGGGTCACTATCGAAGCCTTCCGCATCGCCGGCGGGCTGCTCCTGTTCATGGTCGCCGTCGACATGCTGTTCGCCCATGAAAGTCCGCTGCGACGGACGACCGAGGTCGAGGACGAGGAAGCCGTCCGCCGCCATGACATTTCCGTCTTTCCGCTCGCCATTCCGCTGATCGCCGGGCCGGGCGCGATGACGACGGTGGTTCTGCTGATGCAGCAGGCCGCGGACGATGTCGCGACCGAAGCGCTGATCATCGGCATCCTCGCCGCCGTGCTGGGGCTCGTGCTGATCGGGCTGCTGCTCGCCGCCCGACTGGTCCGCCTGATCGGCGTTACCGGGACCAACGTCATCACCCGCGTGCTCGGCCTGATTCTGGGCGCGCTCGCGGTTCAATACGTGGTCGACGGCGTTCTGGCTTTTCTCGGAACGAACTGAGGCTCAAACCCTGATATCGACCGTTTTGCGCGCCGGCGCGCTGTCGCCCGCATTCCGGTCCTCGCCACCGCCGCCCGTGTCCCCGTCCCCGGCCGACGTGGCTTCGCCATCCGAAGAGGGGACGCCGGGCAGGCTTGAAAGCAGGGAATCGCCGGCGGCGATCCTGTCGCGCGGAAACAGGCTGATCCCGGCATCGCCGGTGACCTTGATCGCCGTCTGCCGCGCCTGATCGGCGATGCCGCGGATTTCGAGCAGGTCGTCGCGCGCCGTCCCCATGCCGGCGCCGACCACGGCGTTGACCACGCCCGCCGCGGCAGCGCGGCCGGACGCGGCGCGCCGGACGGCGGCGAGCCCGTCGGCCGCCTCGATCGCCGTGTCGACGAGGGCCGCCGTGTCGTTGGCGTCGTCGAAACCGAGAAGCGTCGCGCTGTCGAGACCGGCGGCAAGGTTGGCCGCGGTTGCCGCCGAGATTTCGATGGTGGCCGAGCCGTTCCCCGCCGAGCCGCCGATGACGAAACTGAAGCTCCGCGACGTTCCGCCATCACCATCGAGCAGTCGGACGCCGTCATAAGCGGTGCGGTCCACGACCGCCGCGATTTCATCACGCAACGCGTTGAAGGCGTCGTGCAGGATGGCGCGGTCGACATCCGATACGGTGCTTTCGGCGGCCGCGTCGGCCAGCACCTTCATGTCGTCAAGGACGGCGGCGACGGCTGCCACGCCCTCGCCTGCCCTGGCGAGCAGCGCCTCGGCCTCGGACACGCCGCGCGCGGCGCCGCCCACCGAGGCAAGCGCGCCGGCCAACCGGCCGCCGGGCGCCAGGCCCTGGCTGTCGCGGATGAAGGCCTGCGTCGGCGCAGGTGCGCCGGGGACGCGCTGCAACGCCAACCGGGCAGCGCCGCGAAATGCCGCGGGCTGGGCCGAGGTGCCGACGTATCCAGATGAAAGTTCGACGATCATGGGCGAAACCGTTGATTCCCTTCCCGTCCGTTCATCGGACGGGACCGGGTCATCCTAGACGAGGACGGGCGCGGGACAGTTAAACGCGCGCCTCTTTCGTCGCGAGTTTGTCTAAAATTTTAGGTAATCGGCAGAGGCCTAGAGCAGGCCGAGTTCCCTGAGTTCCCGCGCCATGCGCGCGGGCAGCTTGTCTATGCCCCGGGCCTTGGCCTTGCCGGGCGCGTCCTGGAGGTCGGCGGGCGCGTCGTCGGTCTTGAAGTAGCGCCAGCCCTGGAAGCCGCGATGGGCGAGCGGCACGGTGCGCACCACCTTGGGATCGAGCCGGATGGCGCAGCGCTTGCGCCGGCGGCCGGGGCGGACGCGCTCTTCGAAGCCGAGGATGCGCTGGCGGGCGACGATCTCGCCCTTGATTATCCAGTAGAGAGAGCCGCCGTCGAGTACCTCTTCGGCCTGACGCGGAAAATTGCGGGTGAAGTGGAAGGTGCCCGGTCCCTCGCCGTTGGCCTTGCGCTCCGCCCGTCGCTCCTTCTGCCGGCGCAGGAGATCGGCCACCGTTTCGCAGCCGACCGCGAGCTTGAGCAGATGCAGCGCCACGGGGCCGTTCCCCGCCGCTCAGCCGTTGCGCGAGATGATGTTGAGCAGCGCCTGGCGGCCCTTGGCCATCTGGTTGAGCGCCCGGTCGATGGCCTTGGGCAGCTCGGCCGGATCCTCGACCCGTTCGCCGTAGCCGTCGGCAACCTCGACGACCTTTTCATAGGCCGTGCCCGGCGTGAAATAGGTGAGCGGCTCCCAGTTCGACTTGGCGGCAAAGCCGTCGGGGTAGACCTCGCGCGTATTGCGGCGCACGGCATTCCACATGGAGTTGTTGAACACCATGAACAGGATCGGCAGCTTTTCCGCGTTGGCGACGTAATGGGCCGACACCGGGTTGCCGAACATGTAGGCGCCGTCGCCGGTGGTGCAGAACACGGTGCGGTCGCGCGCCGCCATCTTCATGCCGCAGGCGGTGCCGAGGCTCCAGCCGAGCCCGCCGCCGTAGCCGAGCGAGTAGAAGGTGCCGGGCTTTGTGAAGGTCATATGCGCGGGCGAGATCTGGCTTTCCTTGATGACGATGTCGTCGGGGCCCTTGACCTGGTCGATGCAGTGCGACACCCAGGCCGGATGGATCGGGCTGTCGGTGCGCGCCTTTTCGAGCGTCGCCTTTTTCTGTTCGGCCTGCCTGGCCTGAAGTTCGGCCATGCGCTTGCGCCGCGCATCGATGCGCGAACGCGCCCCCTTTTCTTCCGGTTCCAGCGCCGCATCGAGCGCCCGCAAGGTGGACTTCAAAAGGCCGGTGATGGCGACATCGGCGCGGAAACCCCGGATCGGGTAGGACGCGAACAGCGGATCGGCGCCGAGATGGATGATCTTGCAGTCGTCCCCGGGCGCTTTCTTGGACGGGATCCACGGCACGTCGCAGTCGGCGACGATGATGACGTCGGCGTCGGCCAGGAAATTATCCGGGTTGTGGCCGGCGTTCATCGGATCGTTCGAGGCCAGACACATGTAGCGCGGCTTGCGCTGGGTGACCGGAATGGCGAAGCGGTTGGCGAGCGCCGACAGCGCGCCCACGTCCTCTTCGTCGAAGCCGGCGCTCGCCGTGATGATCAGCGGGTTTTCCGCCCTGGCGATCATCGCCGCGGCCGCGGCGACGGCGTCTAGATCGGGCGCGGGCGGCGAAGCATGGGCATGGCGCGAAGGCGAATCGTAGGTGAAGTTCGACAGCGGCGCCGACAGCACCTCGCGCGGCAGGGTCAGGTAAACCGGGCCGCGCGGGTAGCCCATCATCGAATTGAGCGCGCGGTCGACGGTGGTTTCCAGCACTTCGGCGTTGGGCAGTTCGTAATCCCACTTCACCACTTCGCGCACCATGGCGCGCTGGTCGAACATTTCCTGCGGCCAGTGGATTTCGCCGGTGCGCGAGCCGGTCAGCGTCGCCGTTTCGGAGAAAGGCGTGCGGCCGGCCGAGAACAGGATCGGCACATTGCCGCGATAGGCATTGATCAGCATGCACATGGCGTTGGCCGTGCCGACGTTGACATGGACCATCACCGCCTGCGGCCGGCCGGTACGGGCGTACTAGCCCTGGGCCATGGCCA
>CAXRES010000050.1:0-5595 GCA_964229575.1 Alphaproteobacteria bacterium | reverse complement strand
GGGCCAACGTGCTATCTTGTTGATAGCGAGCAACTTATCTGCGATCAAATGATTCCATCTGATCGCAGGTTGCTCCAGGCCAGACCCCCGCGAACGAGGACGAACGTGAGCGACAAGAAAAACATCGAACGGCACGTGATCGCCGTGCTGGTGGACAACGAGGCGGGCGTGCTCGCCCGCGTCATCGGCCTGTTTTCCGGCCGCGGCTACAACATCGAAAGCCTGACCGTGGCGGAAGTCGACGCGCAAAAGGCTCTTTCGCGCATCACCGTGGTGACCACCGGCACGCCGCAGATCATCGAGCAGATCAAGGCGCAGCTCGACCGCCTGGTGCCCGTCCACAAGGTCTCCGACCTGACGGAGGAGGGGGCGCATGTCGCGCGCGAGCTGGCGCTGGTCAAGGTGCGCTCCTCGGGCGACAAGCGGGTGGAGAGCCTGCGTATCGCCGATATCTTCCGCGCCGGCGTCGTCGATTCGACGGCGCGCTCCTTCGTCTTCGAGATCACCGGCTCGACCGACAAGATCGACGCCTTCGTCCGCCTCATGGAACCCCTTGGGCTGGTTGACATTTCCCGCACCGGGATCGTCGCTATTGCCCGCGGGGAAAAGCCTATCTAAAACCTCACCCGACCCATACCACCGGGCTCGTCCGCTTTGGGGGCGGACGGCCGAACGAAAAGGGACCTGACCATGCGCGTTTACTACGACCGCGACGCCGACGTGAACCTGATCAAGAAGAAGAAGGTGGCCATCGTCGGCTACGGCAGCCAGGGCCATGCCCATGCGCTCAACCTCAAGGACTCGGGCGTGAAGGACGTGGTCGTCGCGTTGCGCAAGGGCTCGGCCTCCGCCGACAAGGCGAAGAAGGCGAAGCTCAAGGTCATGACGCCCGCCGCCGCGGCGAAGTGGGCGGACATCGTCATGGTGCTGGTGCCCGACGAGCTGCAGGCCGATCTCTACAAGGAAGAGCTGCTGCCCAACATGAAGAAGGGCGCCGCGCTCGCCTTCGCCCACGGCTTCAACATCCACTTCCAGCTGATCGTTCCGCGCGCCGACATGGACGTGTTCATGATCGCGCCCAAGGGCCCCGGCCACACGGTGCGCGGCGAATACGTCAAGGGCGGCGGCGTGCCCTGCCTGATCGCCGTCCAGCAGGATGCTTCGGGCAACGCGCACGACATCGGGCTCTCCTACGCCTCGGCCATCGGCGGCGGACGCTCGGGCATCATCGAAACGAGCTTCCGCGAGGAATGCGAGACCGACCTGTTCGGCGAACAGTCCGTGCTGTGCGGCGGGCTCACCAGCCTGATCAAGGCCGGCTTCGAGACGCTGGTCGAGGCGGGCTACGCGCCGGAAATGGCCTATTTCGAATGTCTACACGAGGTCAAGCTGATCGTCGACCTGATCTACGAAGGCGGCATCGCCAACATGCGCTACTCGATCTCCAACACCGCGGAATACGGCGACTACACCTCGGGCCCGCGGCTGATCGACGCGAGCGTGAAGGCGCGCATGAAGGAAGTGCTGGCCGACATCCAGTCGGGCCGCTTCGCCAAGGAATGGGTGCTCGAAAACCGCGCCGGACAGGCCAGTTTCAAGGCCATGCGTCGGCGCGAGGCCGAACACCAGATCGAGGAAGTCGGCGGCAAGCTGCGCGCCATGATGCCCTGGATCACCAAGAACCGTCTGGTCGACAAGTCGCGCAACTGAAGAAAATTTTCCATAACGTTTAAAGGGCGGCCCCCCTGTCAAGCAGGGGCGGCCGCTCTTTGTTTCTGCATTGCTTGCCAAGACCGAGTGCGGCGCGCAGCATCCCGGCAGACGTTCCATGCGTCAGCCCTCCGGGAGTTCCAGCCATGCCCCGCTTCGCGGCCGTCCTGTTCTTTGGTCTTTGCGCCTGCGCGAGCCTGATCGCGCCGGCCGCCGTCCATGCGCAATCGGGGCCCGCCCAGGCCAAGACGGTGACGCTGCATTTCACCAACGGGCTCAGGTTCGATCTGCCGCCGGGCTGGCGCTTCTCCGAACTTGCGCCGACTTCGGTGATGCTGCATCGCGGCACCACGGATGCAGCCCTCGCCGGCACCAACAAGGACAGTTTCCGGCTGATCGCGCCGCTGTCGAGGGACGACGCCGTCGGCAAGAGCTATGGCCGGCTCGATCGTCAGGGCAACCAGACCTTGCCCGGCGGCACCAAGGTCGAGTGGTACGCGGGTCCACGCTACAATGGCATGCATTACGCATTCTCGGCGCAGATCGAGAACAATTACCGCTATCTCACGATGTCGTATCTGGACCGGCCGACGCCTGCTTTCACTCCTGCGGCGTTCGAAGCCGCGGTGATTGCTCTCGCGCAGTCGGTGCGCAAGACCGATTTTCATCGCGTCTTCTATCATCCCGCCGGCATGCAATCGGCGATTCCCAACGACATGTGGTTCTCCAAGAGCACCGAAGGCGCGCTGCGTTTCGGCTGCTTCCAGACCTATTGCGGCAAGGACGGCAACACCTGGCTCTACGCCTATCGTTCTGCGGTCGCGTTCAAGACCGATGACGAGGCCATCAAGGACATCACCGGCTACTTCGAAAAGCAGGAAAAACTGAAAGTCGGCGCGACCAGGCGCCTCGCCGTCGAGGGCGGGACCCTCCTGTGGACCGAACAGCCGGGCACGGCGCGGCCGCTGCTCGGCGCCTTGCGCCGGGCGGGCCAGTACTATTTCGTTTCGGCCTTCGATCTCGGCAAGACCCGTTACGGGCTGGACAACCTGCGCCCGCATTTCCTGCATCTCGCCACCAGCCTCAGGCCCTGGGACGGGCGCTGAGGCATCCGGCCCCTTTCAGGGCTCCCGCCTGGCCGTCCGGCGGGAAATCGGGGTCTCGCCCGGCTCGGGATTTCGCTTGCGGGACTGGCAAACCCGCTGGAAATACCTAAACTTTCAGCAATCCCATGTTGCGAAACGATCTGAAAAGGGCTTAAAACGAAGCCGTTAACCAGTTTTCCGCAGCCTTTATCTATTGTTAACGCTACCGGGGATAACTTTTATAAGTGGTTTCAGTGTATGCGTTTATTCGATTTGGGGCGGCACGGCGGCGGAGAAACCCGGAACCGGCTGGAAGGATTGATGTACCAAGGTAGCGGCAATTCTGTTTTTGCGCGCGTCGGCGGTCGGCCGATGGTTCTCTGCGCGCGCGCCGTTGCCGGGGTGCGGCTCTCTGCCCTTGGGGTGGGGCTGCGACTTAGGAGCGCCTGAACCGCGCGCGACACTCGCGTCGTTCAGGACTTCCGGGCGCTCGCCCCGTTCGATTGAAGCGACGGCGGCGAAGCGAAGATCGCAAGGCCTCAAGTTGCAAGGAATGACCCATGAGCAAGAGTAACGAATCCAACTACGTCAGAATCTTCGACACCACGTTGCGCGACGGCGAACAGTCGCCGGGCGCGTCGATGACTCTCGCCGAAAAGCTGCGCGTGGCCGAAGTGCTCGACGAACTGGGCGTCGACGTGATCGAGGGCGGCTTCCCCATCGCCTCGAACGGCGATTTCGAATCGGTTGCGGCGATCGCACGCAACACGAAGAACGCCATCGTCTGCGGGCTGGCGCGCGCGCACAACAACGACATCGACCGTGCCGCCGAGGCGCTGCAGTCGGCCCGGCGCAAGCGCATCCATACGTTCATCTCCACCTCGCCGCTGCACATGAAATACAAGCTGCAGATGGAGCCTGCCGCCGTCTACGACGCGATGGTGTCGTCGATCAGGCGGGCGCGCCAGTATACCGACGACGTGGAATGGAGCCCCGAGGACGGCTCGCGCACCGAGCACGATTTTCTCTGCCGCTGCGTCGAAGGCGCGATCGCGGCGGGCGCCACGACGATCAACATTCCCGATACCGTGGGCTATGCCATCCCCGAGGAATTCGGCGCGCTGATCGCCATGCTGATGAACCGCGTGCCCAACATCGACAAGGCGATCATCTCGGTCCATTGCCACAACGATCTGGGCCTTGCCGTCGCCAATTCCTTGGCCGCCGTCAAGGCCGGCGCGCGCCAGGTCGAATGCACGGTCAACGGGCTGGGCGAACGGGCGGGCAATGCCGCGCTCGAGGAAATCGTCATGGCCATGCGCACGCGCAGGGACCTGCTGCCCTTCGAGACGGGCATCAACACCAGGGCGATCACCAAGGCTTCGCGCCTGGTGTCGGCGGTCAGCGGCTTCGTCGTGCAGCCCAACAAGGCGATCGTCGGCGCCAATGCCTTCGCCCACGAATCGGGCATCCACCAGCACGGCATGCTCAAGCACGCCGAAACCTACGAAATCATGAAGCCCGAGGATATCGGCCTGACCAAATCCAAGCTGGTCATGGGCAAGCATTCGGGCCGGCACGCCTTCCGCCAGAAGCTCTCCGAACTGGGCTTCGATCCGGACAACCAGGCGCTGGACGAAGCCTTCAAGCGCTTCAAGGATCTCGCCGACAAGAAGAAGGAAGTCTTCGACGAGGACATCGTGGCGCTGGTCGATGACACGGTGGCACGCGAAAACGATCGCATCCGCGTGGAGAAGCTGCAGATCGCCTGCGGCACCGAAGGTCCGCAGACGGCGGCGCTGACGCTGTCGGTGGACGGCGAGGCGCGCACGACCATCGCCCACGGCGACGGCCCGGTGGACGCGACCTTCCGCGCCATCCGCGAGCTGTTCCCTCACGAGGCGAAGCTCCAGCTTTATCAGGTTCACGCCGTGACCGGCGGCACCGACGCGCAAGCCGAGGTGACGGTCCGGCTGGAAGAACAGGGACGCACCGTGCATGGGCAGGGCGCCGATACCGACACGCTGGTTGCGTCGGCACGCGCTTATGTCAATGCGCTCAACAAACTTCTCGTCAAGCGCGAGAAATCGGTTTCGGCCATGTCCGCGTGAGGCGCGGCCGGTAGGCTTTCACCAGGGGACGGGGACGGCCGCGGCCGCCCCACGATCAGGACATCAAGTGAGGTTCCATGTTTTCTAGATTGCTCGGGATGCTGTCGGCCGATATGGCCATCGACCTCGGCACCGCCAACACGCTTGTTTACGTGAAGGGCCGCGGCATCGTTCTCAACGAGCCGTCGGTCGTCGCCATCGCCAACATCAAGGGCCGCAAGCAGGTGCTTGCGGTCGGTGACGAAGCCAAGATGATGCTGGGCCGCACGCCGGGCAACATCGAGGCAATCCGCCCGCTGCGCGACGGCGTGATCGCCGACTTTGAAATCGCGGAAGAAATGATCAAGCACTTCATCCGCAAGGTGCACAACCGCCGGTCCTTCGCCAGTCCGCAGATCATCGTCTGCGTGCCGTCGGGTTCCACCGCCGTCGAACGCCGCGCCATTCAGGAATCGGCCGAAGCGGCCGGCGCGCGTCGCGTCTTCCTCATCGAAGAGCCGATGGCCGCCGCGATCGGCGCCGGGCGTCCCGTCACCGAGCCGACCGGCTCGATGGTCGTCGACATCGGCGGCGGCACCACCGAGGTCGCGGTGCTGAGCCTCGGCGACATCGTCTACGCCCGCTCGATCCGGGTGGGCGGGGACAAGATGGACGAGGCGATCATCTCCTACCTGCGCCGGCAGCAGAAC
>CAXRES010000049.1:0-8500 GCA_964229575.1 Alphaproteobacteria bacterium | reverse complement strand
GCGCGCGCCACTGGCAACTGGGCAGCTTCCAGTTTCATCTTGGGAATGCCGACGCCCAAGATGAAAGCGATCCCGTGATTATAGAATTGCGCGTTTCCGAAGGACAGCACGCACAATTCGCCCAGTGCGTCCCTGCCGTATCCGGCGACGTCATGAAACAGGTCATGCGAATCGCGAAGGCGCCGACGATAGAGGGAAACATCGGGATCGCCGAAGTCCTCCAGACCTCCGGCCTCACTGGCTTCCGCCAGACCTTCTGCTGTCAGACCCTCCCCGTAAACAAAATCGAGGTAGGCTCGGCCAAGCGTGCCAGACGCACAGGTCGCAAGGCGTTTGCGATCGCACAAGGTTTCAAGTAGGTCGGCCCGGTCGGAAGCGATACGCCGCCCATCGCTCGACTTCATGAAGCGATTGAAATTCCGATAATAGGAATTGCCCGACAATGCCTTGACGATACGGAACACCTGCGCCGTATCCTCCTTGTCGGCAATCACCTGCCACATGGCCCCAGCGCTCTGAGAGGCTCTACGGGGCGGCGCAATTCATGACCTTTGGCGTAAGCCATCTTCTTGCCTCCTGCGCTTCACTTGTAGATACCAGCGGACGCCAACGCCTTCTCGGCTCCATCGACCAGGTCGCGCATCACTTCGGCGGCAGGCCGGATCGAATCGATCAGGCCGATGCCTTGCCCCGCGAAGCCGGGGATGACATCCTTGCGCTCTGCCTTGATCCCGGAGGCCATGACCGGGCCGGAGATCATCGACTGATAGGGCATCGGCAGAGGCTCCTTTCCGGCCTGCACCCAGGCGTCGGCCCATTTGTTACGGATCATGCGCGCCGGTTTGCCGGTAAGCGATCGACTAACGACCGTATCGGCATCGCCGCTTTCGGTGATCGCCTCTTTCTGGAAGCGCTCGATGCCCGCTTCCTCGGTCGCGAGAAATGCCGTGCCGACCCACGCGCCCTCTGCCCCCAGCATCATCGCAGCGGCAACACCCCGGCCATCCGAGATACCGCCGGCCCCAAGGACAGGAACACGATCGCCAACGGCGTCGACCACCTGGGGAATCAAGGAAATAGTCCCGATCGGCGAGTTGTGACCTCCGCCATCGTGCCCTTGCGCGACGATCATGTCGATGCCCGACCCGACGACCTGTTCGGCGTGCTTGACCTTGCCGATCACCGCCATGACCTTGGTGCCATTGGCATGGAGCCGATCCATCCACGGTTCAGGATTGCCAAGGCCGGCAGCATAAACCGGCACCTTTTCCTCGATCACCACTTCCATCTGCGCCTCAAAGAATTCCTTCGAGAACAACTGCGGGCCGCCCTTGCCCATTTCAGGCGCGCCCGCCGCCCGCATGGCGGCGGCAGCATCGACCTCCGGAAGCTCTTCACGATCCATGAAGTCGCGCGCGAACTGCTGATATTCACCCATCAGATCCATGGGATTTTGGGGTGCAGCACCGCTTTGAGGGGCAGAGCCGCGCCTGACCGACGCGGGGAGCAGCGTATCGACACCGAAAGGTTTGTCGGTCAATTCCCGGGTCTGGCGAATCCAGTCACGCAACTGATCGGGCGAACACGCCGCGGCACCCAGGACCCCGAGCCCGCCGGCATTCGAAACCGCAGCCGCCAGCGCCGGAACGCTCGCTCCGCCCATCCCGGCAAGCAGGATCGGGTACCGGATCCCCAGCATTTCGCATATTCGGCTCTTCAACGCCATTCTTCCTCTCCAGCCACTTGCCTAAACGCACACTCAAACTATTGAAAATTCTACAGCTGCCCCCACCGCACCCGCTGCGAGACCAGCTCGGGGCTGCGCTCCGAAAGATAGACGGCAGAGCCGGCCACCAACCGGCTCATTGCTTGACGGGCCGCGGCGCTGTCGCCAGTCCGCACTGCCTCGAGCACCCGCACCAGAAACTTCATCTGCACCGCCCGTTCCTGTGCCGAATATCCCAGCGAATGGGAAAACTCGCGGGTCAACAGATGCATCGCAGAGGTCAGCAAACCGAACAGCGGATTGCCGCTCGCCCAACCCAACAAGTCGTGAAATCTGCGATTAAGTTCCTCGAATTGATCAGAGGCTTCATGATGCCTCAATTCCGCCAGACACCCTGCCAACGCGCTGAGATCAGCGGTAGTTGCACGCTGGGCTGCATACCCTGCGACATCGGGAGCAATTGCTTCGCGCAATTCAAGCAAACCACGCAAATCGGCTTCCATGAAATGCAGAATCAATGACAAACTGCTTGCAAAATCGCCGGTCTGCGGACGGGCTACGACGGGACCTCCACCACGGCCGAGCTGGAGATGGATGACCCCTTGCAATTCCAGGAACCGCAAAGCCTCCCGCAAAGTTGCGCGCGCAACCTCGTAACGCGCGAGCATTTCATCCTCGCGCGGAAGCCTGTCACCCGGGTTATGGCGACCCGCCTCGATGTCCCGCACGATGCTTTGCGCAAGAGAAAGGGCACGCTTGGCCTTCTTCACCGCTGACATCCGCCACTCATCAGCACACCCGCACCTCTCGAATAAAAAGTATAAGGATATTAGCAAACCTTCGTTGGATCGGCACACTATCCGATGGGATTGGTGTCTGCAAGGGACTAAAAGAGTATACGATTTATTGACTGCACGAGATGTCTCCCTTAAGGATGACTGAAGGCCGATCAGGCCTGAGATGTAGAAGGAATAGTTCTTATGGACAGCCAGATCGCCGAGCCGGATGCCGCGGCGAGGATCGCGTCAATTCCGATCGAGGAAATCGACGTGGCCCGGCCAAGCCTGTTTCAGAACGATACCATCGGTCTATTTTTTGACAGGTTGCGCGCCGAAGAACCTGTCCACTACTGCCGCGAGAGCTATGTCGGCCCTTACTGGTCCATTACCAAGTTCGACGACATCATGGCGGTGGACACCAATCATAAGGTCTTCTCTTCGGAAGCGAAGCTAGGCGGAATTGCAATCCAGGACATGCATTCGGTGGAAGGCGCGCTCGAACTTGAAATGTTCATAGCGATGGACCCGCCCAAGCACGATCAGCAGCGCAAGGCGGTGACTCCGGCAGTGGCTCCGTCCAACCTGCAACTGCTCGAGCCGATCATCCGCAAGCGCGCGGGAGAGATTCTCGATGAACTCCCGATTGGCGAAGATTTCGACTGGGTGGATAAGGTTGCGATCGAGTTGACGACGATGACGCTGGCAACCTTGTTTGATTTCCCTTGGGAGGAGCGGCGCAAGCTGACGCGCTGGTCCGATGTAGCAACTGCGGCACCTGAAACCGGGATCGTCGAATCCTACGAGGCGCGGCGCGAAGAACTCATCGGTTGCGCGATGTATTTCAAGACTCTGTGGGACGAACGGATAAACGAGGAGCCGAAGAACGACCTCATCTCGATGATGGCTCATTCTCCCGCCACGCGCGACATGCCGTTCCTCGAGTTTCTCGGCAATCTTATGCTGCTGATCGTCGGTGGAAACGACACAACACGCAATTCCATCAGCGGCGGCGTGCTCGCCTTGAACCAAAGCCCGGACGAGTACGCGAAACTCGACGCGGATCCTTCGCTCATTAGCAAAATGGTTCCGGAAATCATCCGTTGGCAGACCCCCCTCACTCATATGCGCCGCACCGCGCTGGAAGATTGGGAGATCGGCGGCAAACAGATCAAGAAGGGCGACAAGGTGGTGATGTGGTACCTGTCAGGCAACCGCGACGAGAGTGCTATCGAGCGCGCGGACCAGTTCATCATCGACCGCAAAAATCCGCGCCATCACCTCTCATTCGGCTATGGCATTCACCGCTGCATGGGAAACCGGCTCGCGGACCTGCAGCTGCGGATCATCTGGGAAGAAATTCACAAGCGCTTTTCCCGGGTCGAGGTTACAGGTGAACCAGAGCGTCTTTTTTCAAACCTCGTCCGCGGAATCACCAGGCTGCCGGTGCGGCTCCGCGCCCGCTGACTCTCGAGATCGAAATGCGGAGTTCAAGATGATCAAAATTACGTTCGTGGCTAGCGATGGTGAGCGACGGGAGGTCGAAATAGAAGAAGGCGAGACAGCCAGGGAAGCGGCGCTATACAATGACGTGCCGGGTATCGATGGCGATTGCGGAGGGGTATGTGCTTGCGCGACCTGTCATGTGCATGTCGATCCCGAATGGATCGACAAGGTGGGTCGGCTTATGCATGATGGAATGGAGGCCGACCTCTTGCAGTTCGCCGAAGGCACCACTGAATACAGTCGCCTTGCCTGTCAGATTCCGATGAAGCCGATGCTGGATGGATTGGTTCTTCACCTACCCGAACAACAATACTGACGGAGGGATCCTCGTCCCCGTAGCCTACATTCTTATCTGTCTTTCCTTGATTCTTCGAGAAAACACCCATGGCCACACAAATCGAGCCCGCAACCCAGACCGACGAAGACGCCTTCCGCGCGGAAGTGCAGCAGTTTCTGGCGGACAATTTTCCCGCCGAACTCAAGGGCCAGTCGAACGCGCTGGCCGGCGTGGACGGCCCCACCAATGAAACGCCGGCGCAGACCAAGTGGCGCGAAGCCGTGGGCGCGCGCGGCTGGGGCACCCCCACCTGGCCGAAGGAATACGGCGGCGGCGGCCTCACCAAGGCGCAGGCCAAGATCATCGACCAGGAATTCGCCAAGGCGGGTGCCTACAACCCGATCGGCGGCATGGGCGTCATGATGTTCGGCCCGACGCTGCTCGAATACGGCAACGAGGCACAGAAGCAGGAGCATATTCCGCCGATCTGCCGCGGCGAAATCCGCTGGTGCCAGGGCTATTCGGAACCCAATGCCGGCTCTGACCTCGCGAACCTCCAGACCTTTGCCGAGGACAAGGGGGACCACTACCTTGTCAACGGCCAGAAGACCTGGACCAGCGGCGGCCAATGGGCCGACAAGTGCTTTGCAATTGTACGAACCGACAAGAGCGACAAGCACAAGGGCATCAGCTTCATGCTGATCGACATGGACACGCCCGGCGTCGAAGTCCGCCCGATCACCATGATCAGCGGGACCAGCCCGTTCTGCGAAACCTTTTTCACCGACGTGAAGGTCCCGAAGGAAAACCTCGTCGGCGAGGAAGGCCAGGGCTGGACCATCGGCAAGCGCCTTCTGCAGCACGAGCGCACCAACATCTCGGGCGGCGGCAGCCTCGCCCGACTCATGGGCCAGAGCCTTGGCGATATCGCCAAGAAGTACCAGCCGACGGGCGCCGACGGCGAACTCGCCGATGCGGTGCTGCGCGACAAGATCGCTGATTTCGAAATCCGCTGGAACAGCTTCCTGCTCACCGCGCGCCGCGCGATGGAAGAGAGCAAGGCAGCTGGCGGCGTCTCCGAAATCAGCTCTGTGCTCAAGAAGCTCGGCACCAAGCTGAGCCAGGAACGCAGCGAATTGCTGATCGAAATCCGCGGGTTGCAGGGCCTCGGCTGGGAAGGCGACGGCTTTTCGGACGGCGAGCTCGGGGCCGTGCGCGCGTGGCTCTTCGGCAAGGCGACCACCATCTATGGCGGCTCGACCGAAATCCAGAACAACATCATCGCCAAGCGCGTGCTCGGCATGCTCGACCACCAGTAAGAGAGGGGAGCAAGGACAATGGCCGTTCTCAACGAAGAACAGGAAATGCTGCGAGATATGGCGCGCGAATGGACCGTCAACGAAAGCCCGGTCACCGAATTCCGCAAGGTCCGCGCCAGCGGCGAGCCCGAAGCCTTCAACCGCGACGCCTATGCGACGATGGCGCAGATGGGCTGGGCCGGGGTCATCATCCCCGAAGAGCATGGCGGGTCGGACTTCGGCTTCCTGTCCGCGGGCCTCGTCGTCGAGGAACTCGGCAAGACGCTCACCGCCAGCCCGCTGGTGATGAACACCGTCGCCGCCTCGGCGATCGTTCTTGGCGGCAGCGACGAGCAGAAGGCCAGGTGGCTGCCCAGGCTGGCGAGCGGCGAGGCCATCGCCACCCTCGCCGTCGACGAAGGGCCGAGCCACGATCCTGCGAAGATCGAGACCAGCGTGTCCGACGGCAAGCTGAGCGGCACCAAGGCCTTCGTCCATGAAGCGCATGGTGCGGACCTGTTCGTCGTCGCGGCGAAGGACGGGCTTTACCTGGTCGAGAAAGGCGACGGCGTCGCGCTCACCACCCGCAAGCTGACCGACCAGCGCAGCCATGCCGACGTCACCTTCGACGGCGCGGCGGCGGAGAAGCTCGCCAATGGCGGCGACAACCTGCTCGATGACGTGCTCGACCGCGCGCGCGTGCTCACCGCAGCCGAAATGCTCGGCATGGCGCAGCAAGTGTTCGACGACACGCTCGACTATCTGAAGCAGCGCGTGCAGTTCAACCAGGTGCTGGCGAGCTTCCAGGCGCTGCAACACCGCATGGCGGACCTCTTCGCCGATCTCGCCCAGATGCGCAGCGCGGTCGAGGCGGGCCTGCAAGCCGTCGATGCCGGCTTCGGCGTGGCGCGCGCGGCGACCATCGCCAAGGCGGAAGCCAACCGCGTTATGCACACCATGGCAAACGAGGGCATCCAGCTGCACGGCGGGATCGGCATGACCGATGAGTACGACGTCGGCTTCTATCTCAAGCGCGCCCGCGTGCTGGAGCAGAGCTTCGGTTCGTCGAGCTGGTTAAAGGACCGATTTTCCAAGCTTTCTGGCTACTAGAAACCTGCATGTAGTGACCTGCATGGCATTTTTGCCACATGCTTGTCGACAATGTGAAATAATCCGTCAATTCATCTACCAAGTCTTGAAATGAAACGCGCTTATCGGCATCGTTTCTAGGGTCCGGACCCATAAACGGGATTCACAGCAGCATCGAGATATGATTCAACTGTCTCCAGCGAGGAGGCATAGTGGATGGCGGATTTCTTCTGGTTTACGGATGAACAATGGGCACGGATCGAGCCGCTCCTGCCGAACGACACACGCGGGATGCCGAGGGTCGATGACAGGCGCGTGTTGTCGGGGATCGTCCATGCGCTGAAGAGCGGTGGCCGCTGGGGAGACTGCCCTGAGTATGTCTACGGGCCGAAGAAGACGCTCTACAACCGTTTCCGGCGCTGGGCCGAGCGAGGTGTGTGGGAGCGCATCTTCGCCCAGCTCGCCGGAGTGGACGGTGTGCCGGACAAACTCTTCATCGACAGCTCCTGCATCAAGGTCCACCGCACCGCCGGAGGCGCAAAAGGGGGGCCTTGGCTCATGGTATCGGCGTCACCAAGGGCGGAAGAAACACCAAGCTCCACGCCGTCTGCGACGAGAAAGGTCGCCCGCACGTCCTCCTGCTGACGCCGGGCAACACGCATGATGCCAAGGTCGCAATCCAGACGATCAATGCCGTCCCGCCCTCGCAGTATCTGGTCGCCGACAAGGGCTACGATAGCAACGCCTTGCGCTCCTGGCTGATCGAGCGCGGAACCACGCCGGTTATCCCATCAAAGTCCAACCGCAAGGTCCAGATCGAACACGACCGCCAGATCTATCGCCAGCGCAACGTCGTCGAGCGCATGTTCTGCCGCTTCAAGGACTGGCGCCGCGTTGCCACTCGCTTCGACCGCAACATCAAGACCTTCATGGCTACCATCGCCATCGCAGCCTTCGTCACATGGTGGATCTAATGAGTCCGCACCCTAATCAATTTGATTCTTGGATGTGGCACGGTGAAGCTGGTTCCAGGTCCGGCCTAGACGGCGACGACGATGGCATCATTTGCCAACCTTATCTCGGGCGGCGCGAAGGCAGCTTAAGACCTAAGACGCATGAAGGCAGATATTCTGCTAGCGACCGGTGTGTGGACATCCTTTACCTATCAGTTGCCAGCAAGAATGCGGAGGAACTCGGTCATGATTGGGATCTGACCGTGATAGGCTTCTATCAGCATCCGCTCGTCCAGACCGTGACTGCCCGAGGATGTGCCTGAGATCCCCCAGTCTCCACTCAGGCCGTAAACCGGAATGCCGGCATTTCGTACAAACGCCCCGTCAGTCGCCCATGCCGACATCATGGGCACGACCGGGGCGTCGGGAAAGCGTGTTTCCAGAGCAAACTGGTAAGCTTGCAGGATGTCATCTCGGAGGGCGGTGGGTTCAGCAGTGGGTGTGGTTGAACCCTCGACAAGGCTAACCTCAATATCAGGTCCTGAAGCGCCCTGTAACTGGAGCCTTACGTCTTCAATCTTGACGCCAGGAAAGATGCGACAGTTCACATTGGCTTCGGCTCGTTGCGGTAAGGCGTTCGGGGCGTGGCCGCCGGAAATCATCGTCGCAACGCAACGGGTGCGTGTATAGCCAGGCAATATTGCTTCGACGAGATCTGCTTTTTCGCGGTTATCGGGATCTGCTAGCCAAGCCTTGATAATCTCGCCCAACCGTCCCCCGTCCCGATCTGCAAACATCTGAAATTGGGCCCGGGAGCCCTCGTTGATCATAGGAAGGAAGCGATGCGCCTCGATGGCCTTTATGGCACCTGCAAG
>CAXRES010000048.1:0-6576 GCA_964229575.1 Alphaproteobacteria bacterium | reverse complement strand
CGCCTCGGAGATCGGCATGTCGAGGACCTCGGAGATGTTCTTGCCCTTGAACTGGATCTCGAGGGTGTCACGGTTGTACCGGGCCCCCTTGCACACTTCACAGGGAACGTAGACGTCGGGCAGGAAGTGCATCTCGATCTTGATGGTTCCGTCACCCGAACACGCCTCGCACCGACCACCCGACACGTTGAACGAGAAACGACCGGGTTGGTAACCGCGCACCTTGGCCTCGGCCGTCGAGGCGAACAGCTTGCGGATGCCGTCGAAAACCCCGGTGTACGTGGCGGGATTGGATCGTGGCGTGCGACCGATCGGCGACTGGTCCATGTCGATCACCTTGTCGATGTGCTCGATGCCGAGCACCTTCTTGTGGCGTCCGGCGGGATCCTTCGACGTGTAGATGCGTTGCATGAGCACCGGAAGCAGGATGTCGCGAACCAGGGTGCTCTTTCCGCTTCCCGAGACTCCGGTGACCGCCACGAAGCACCCGAGCGGAATGCGCACGTCGATGTCGCGCAAGTTGTGCTCCTTGGCACCCACCACCTCGAGCCACTGCAGTCCGGTGGGGCGGCGCGAGGACGGGACCGGAATCGTTCGCTTACCCGACAGATACTGCCCGGTCATCGACTCCTTGACCTTGGCGATCCCTTTGACCGGACCGCTGTACACCACCTCACCACCGTGCTCTCCGGCGCCGGGTCCGATGTCGACGATCCAGTCCGACTCGCGAATCGTCTCCTCGTCGTGCTCGACCACCAGCACGGTGTTGCCGAGGTCGCGCAGGCGCTTCAGCGTTTCGAGAAGCCTCGCGTTGTCGCGCTGGTGCAGGCCGATGGAAGGTTCGTCCAGCACGTAGAGAACGCCGGTGAGGCCGGATCCGATCTGGGAGGCGAGCCGGATGCGCTGGCTCTCGCCGCCCGAAAGCGTGCCCGAGGCGCGGGCGAGGGTGAGATATTCGAGGCCGACATCGACGAGGAAGCCGAGCCGTTCGTTGATTTCCTTGAGGATGCGCACGGCGATCTCGCGCTTCTGCGCGGTCAGGTCCTTGGGCAGATCGCGGAACCACCAGGCGGCGCGCTTGATCGAAAGCTCCGTCACCTGGCCGATGTGCAGGCCGCCGATCCTGACGGCGAGGGCTTCCGGCTTGAGGCGATAGCCCGCGCAGGCTTCGCACGGCTGGGCCGACTGGAAACGCGACAGCTCGTCGCGCAGCCAGGCGGAGTCGGCCTCGCGGAAGCGGCGTTCCAGGTGGGGAATGACGCCCTCGAAGGGCGTGGTCACGTCGTATTTCTTGAAGCCGTCGTCGTAGCGGAACTTGACGGCGTCCTCGCCGGTGCCGAACAGCACGGCCTTCTGGGCCGCGGCCGGAAGTTGCTCCCACGGCTGGGTGGTTGAGAACTTCAACTGGCGGGCGAGCGAATCGATGGTCTGGGCGTAATACTGCGACGTCGAGCGCGCCCACGGCACGAGCGCGCCTTCGCGCAGGGACAGCCTGCCGTCCGGCACCACCAGGTCGGGATCGAAGTAGAGCTTCACGCCGAGCCCGTCGCAGGCGGGGCACGCCCCGTGCGGATTGTTGAACGAGAACAGTCGCGGTTCGATCTCGTCCAGCGTGAAGCCCGACACCGGGCAGGCGAACTTGGCCGAGAACGTGGTGCGCGCGCCGGAATCGGCATTTTCCGCAAAGACCAGGCCGTCGGCGAGGCCGAGCGCCACTTCGAGGCTGTCGGCGAGGCGGTTTCCCAACTTGCCCGAGACCACGATGCGGTCGACCACCACTTCGATGTCGTGCTTGATGTTCTTTTCCAGAGCCGGCACGGCGTCGATCTCGTGGACCTTGCCGTCGACCTTGACGCGCTGGAAGCCGCGCTTGCGCAGGTCCTGAAGCTCCTTGCGGTATTCGCCCTTGCGCCCGCGCACGATGGGGGCGAGCAGCAGGAGGCGCGTGCCCTCGGGCATGGCGAGGATGCGGTCGACCATCTGGCTGACCGTCTGGCTTTCGATGGGCAGGCCGGTGGCCGGCGAATAGGGGATGCCGACGCGGGCGTAGAGCAGGCGCAGGTAGTCGTAGATCTCCGTCACCGTGCCGACGGTGGAGCGCGGATTGCGCGAGGTCGTCTTTTGCTCGATGGAAATGGCGGGCGAGAGGCCCTCTATCGTGTCGTATTCGGGCTTCTGCATAAGTTCGAGGAACTGGCGGGCGTAGGCCGACAGGCTTTCGACGTAGCGGCGCTGCCCTTCGGCGTAGATCGTATCGAAGGCGAGCGAGGACTTGCCCGAGCCCGAAAGTCCGGTGATGACGACGAGCCTGTCGCGGGGAATGTCGACGTCGACGCTTTTCAGGTTGTGCTCGCGCGCGCCGCGCACGGCGATGACGTGAGCGGCCGCGCGGGCGGCGGGGACGGTGTCGGAAGCGGTCTTTTTTCTGGCCATGTCGGTATTGCGCGAAGTTTCCGGCCCGGCTCGCCGGGCAGCCTCAAATCATACACCGAAATGCCGGCGCGGTGACGGAATTGGTATGGCCCCGTGGGTTGGCTTCGGCTACTCTTCGGGCCAACAAATTCTTCAACGAGAGGCGGAAAATGGCGGGCAGCGTCAACAAGGTCATCCTGGTCGGCAATCTCGGGCGCGACCCGGAGGTCCGCTCGACCCAGGACGGCGGCAAGATCGTCCAGCTTTCGGTGGCCACATCCGAGCAGTGGCGCGACCGCGCGAGCGGCGAGCGCAAGGAACGCACCGAGTGGCACCGCGTCGTGATCTTCAACGAGCGCCTCGCCGAAGTGGCGGAGAAATACCTCCGCAAGGGCTCCAAGGTCTACCTTGAAGGCCAGTTGCAGACGCGCACGTGGACCGACAAGGAGGGCCAGGACCGCTACACGACCGAGGTCGTTCTCGGCAAGTTCCGCGGCGAGCTGACCATGCTGGACGGCCGCGGCGAAGGTGGTGGCGGCGGCGGCGACTTCGGGGGCTCGGATTCGGGCCCGGCGCGCTCCTCGGGCGGGGGCGGCGGTGGTGGAGGCGGCCGCGGGGATCTCGACGACGAGATTCCGTTCTAGGCGGGAGAGGCCCGGCGCGAGGGAGGGATTCCATGCGGTTGCGGTCGATGTGCCTGATTTCGTTTCTCGCGTTTTCGTTTCTGGCGCTTATGGGCGGCGCGGGCCGCGCCGGGGCGCAGGAGTCCATCGCCACGCTCAAGCCCACGCCCGAACAGGCGGCCCGCTGCGCAAAGATTCCCGGCGAGGCGCGACGCAAATTCTGCCTGCTCGCCTATTCTGTTCCCGGACTTGAATTTCCGGCCAGGGCCGAGACGGCGCGTTCGGCGTTCCTGCGGATGGCGATCTTCAAGCCCGAAGGGCCGGGGCCTTTCCCGGCGGTGATCCTGCTGCACAGTTGCGCCAGCCTGATCGAATCGGAAAACATGGCCTACTGGGGCAACGAGCTGCTCAAGGCCGGCTATGTCGTCTTCATCGTCGATTCGTGGCGCCAGCGCGGCTTCGACAACGGCGTCTGCGCGCCGACGCCTCGTATGCCGGTCAATGCGGTCTACCTGCGCCTGCGCGACGCCTATGAGGCGCTCGAACACCTGGCGAAGTTCGATTTCGTCGACAAGAAGCGGATCGGCGCGATCGGCGCGTCCCAGGGCGGGCGCGTCATCTACCAGGCCGCTTCATCGGGACTGGCCAGGGTTCATGCGCCCTCCGGGGCGCGTTTCGCCGCGCTCGTGTCGCTTTATGGCGAATGTTACAACCGCTCTCTGAAACAGGATTATGTGCCCCCCAACGCGGCGACGCCGCTTCTGGCGCTGTTCGGCGACCGGGACGAGGACGGCGATCCGCGCGAATGCCTGCCGCGATTGGAGAAACTGAAGGCGGCGGGGTCGCCCGTCGAATGGCACGTCTTCCGCAACGTGGGCCACGTCTGGGACGAGCCGAGGTTCTCGAAGCGGCGCTACGTCGACTATGTCGGTGCGCCGTCGGGCCGGGTGCTGTTCGAATATGACGAGCGGGCGACGGCCGAATCGCGGACCCGGATTCTCGATTTTTTCGCCGCCCGGATGCCGCGCGGATAGGGGTGGCGGGTGGGCCTCGGCGGGGGGCGTTTGGGCCCCCTCTAGTGCCCTCATCCAAAAGGCCTTTTTCCACGATATATTGTTGTTCCGGTGGGCTCGATCGGCTATATTTTGAGGGTTGATCGATCCATTCCGGGCGTCTTCCGGCGCCCTGCCAGCAGCAACCGGACAGCCGTTACTTGAGCGAAGTTCCCCCGATCCAGGACGCCCCGCCACCGGCCCCGCCGCACGGCGTTTCCTCGGTCACCATCGAAGAGGAAATGAAGGCGTCGTACCTCGATTACGCGATGAGCGTGATCGTGTCGCGCGCGCTTCCCGACGTGCGCGACGGGCTCAAGCCTGTCCACCGGCGCATCCTCTACGCCATGAAGGAAAACGGCTACGACTGGAACCGGCCGTTCCGCAAGTCGGCCCGCGTGGTCGGCGACGTCATGGGCAAGTATCACCCGCACGGCGATTCGGCGATCTACGATTCCATGGTCCGCATGGCGCAGGATTTCTCCATGCGCCTGCGGCTGATCGACGGCCAGGGCAACTTCGGCTCGATGGACGGCGATCCGGCCGCGGCCATGCGCTACACGGAGGCGCGCCTGACCAAGGCCGCCCATTCGCTGCTCGAAGACATCGACAAGCAGACGGTCGATTTCCAGGACAACTACGATTCGACGACGAGCGAGCCCACGGTCGTCCCCGCGCGCTTTCCCAATCTTCTGGTCAACGGCGCCGGCGGCATCGCCGTCGGCATGGCGACCAACATCCCGCCCCACAACCTGGGCGAGGTGATCGACGGCTGCTGCCTGCTGCTCGACGATCCCGCGACCGATATCGAGAAGCTGATGGACTGCATCGCCGGTCCCGATTTCCCGACCGGCGGCATCATATACGGCGGCATCGGTATCCGTTCGGCGTTCCATACCGGGCGCGGGTCGATCATCATGCGCGGGCGCACCGAATTCGAGGACATCTCGCGCGATCGCAAGGCGATCATCGTCACCGAGATTCCCTATCAGGTGAACAAGTCCCGCATGATCGAGCAGATCGCCGAGGTCGTGCGCGACAAGAAGGTCGAAGGCATCTCCGAGCTGCGCGACGAATCGGATCGCCACGGCGTGCGGGTGGTGATCGAGCTGAAGCGCGAGGCGATGCCCGAAGTGGTGCTCAACCAGCTCTTCCGCTTCACGCCGCTGCAGACATCCTTCGGCGTCAACATGCTGGCGCTCAACGGCGGCCGCCCGGAGATGATGAACCTCAAGCAGATGCTTGAGGCGTTCATCGCCTTCCGCGAGGAAGTCATCACCCGGCGCACGATCTACGAATTGGCCAAGGCCCGCGAACGGGCGCATGTTTTGGTCGGCCTCGCCATCGCGGTCGCCAATCTAGACGAAATGATCGCGCTGATCCGCGCCGCGCGCGATCCGCAGATCGCCCGCGAACGGATGATGGCCAAGTCCTGGCCGGCCCGGGACGTGGCGCCGCTGATCAAGCTGATCGACGAGCCCGGGCGCGAGGTGGTCGACGACGGATACATGCTGTCGGACGCGCAGGCGCAGGCGATCCTGGAACTGCGCCTGCACCGGATGACCGGGCTCGAACGCGACAAGATCGCCGAAGAACTGAAGGAAGTCTGTACGCAGATCGCCGAATATCTCGAAATTCTCGTTTCGCGCGACAAGCTGCGGGGCATCCTGCGCGCCGAGCTGATCGCCATAAAGGACGAGTTCAACACGCCGCGGCGCACCCAGCTGGTCGAGGACGAGGCCGAGGTCGATATCGAGGACCTGATCCAGCGCGAGGACATGGTCGTCACCGTCAGCCACAACGGCTACATCAAGCGCGTCCCGCTATCGGCATACCGGGCCCAGCGGCGCGGCGGCAAGGGCCGCTCCGGCATGGCGACGCGCGAGGAAGATTTCGTTTCGCAGGTGTTCATCGCCAACACCCACACGCCGATGCTGTTCTTTTCCTCGCGCGGCATCGTCTACAAGGAAAAGGTCTACCGCCTGCCGCTGGGGACGCCGCAGGCGCGCGGCAAGGCGCTCGTCAATATGCTGCCGCTGGCCGAAGGGGAAAGCATCACCACGCTGATGCCGCTGCCCGAGGACGAGGCGAGCTGGAACCAGCTTCATGTCATGTTCGCCACCGCATCTGGGAACGTGCGACGCAACGATCTTTCGGATTTCATCAACGTCATGGCCAACGGCAAGATCGCGATGAAGCTCGACGACGGCGACAAGCTCATTTCCGTGCGGCCCTGCACCGAGGGGCATGACGTCCTGCTCGCCACCCGCATGGGCAAGTGCATCCGCTTCCCGGTGACGGAGGTCCGCGTGTTCTCGGGCCGCAATTCGACCGGCAACCGCGGCATCTCGCTGGCGGAGGGCGACGAAGTGATATCCATGTCGATCCTTGATCATGTCGATTGCGAGAGCGCCGAGCGCGGGGCCTACATCAAGGCCGCGAGCGCCGCGCGCCGCGGGGCGGACGCGGAAGAAGAGTCCGCCGCGGAC
>CAXRES010000047.1:0-24041 GCA_964229575.1 Alphaproteobacteria bacterium | reverse complement strand
GAAGGTTCTCCAGGTCGGCCAGAGCGTGACGTTGCGCGACGGCACCGACCGCCACGGCCGGATGCTCAAGGGCGACTTCGACGTCGCCGAGTTTTCCATGTCGACCTTCCTGATGGCCAAGGGCCGCGGCATGCCGATCGCCGGCATCCCGGTCTTCCCGCGCCGCCTGTTCAGCCAGAGCCAGATGTGGGTGCATCCCGACTCCAACCTGTGGCACCCGAAGGATCTGGTCGGCAAGAAAGTGGCGCTCAGCTCCTTCCAGACGACGCTGTCGCTCTTGGCCAAGGGCGACATGAAGTTCTATTACGACGTACCGTGGGAGAGCATCCACTGGCTGCTGACCACCGAGGAAAAGGTCAAGTTCAGGACCAAGCCCGGGGTGAAGCTCGAATTCATCGGCGATCGCGCCGACCTCGGCCGTGCGCTCGAATCGAGCGAGATCGACGCCGTCATCCTGCCCCATCCGCCGCATTCGGTGGCCACCGGCAAGACGGCGGCGCGCCGACTGTTCGCCGACTGCCGGGCGGAGGAGCTCGACTATTTCGAAAGCGTCGGCGACTTCCCGATCATGCACGTCGTCGCCATCCGCCAGGAAGTGATCGACCGCAACCCGTGGGTGGCGCGCGCCGTCTACGACATGTTCAACGACGCCAAACGGCTGGCCGAAGAGTACTACGAGGACCCCAACTGGTCGCGGCTCGCCTGGGGACGGCACGCCTACGAGGACGAACGGCGCCTGTTCGTGCGCGACCCGTGGGAAAACGGGTTCAAGCGCAACCGCGCCAACCTCGAACGTTTCATCAGGTATTCCCACGACCAGGGCCTGATCGACGCGCCCTACGAGCCCGAAACCCTGTTCGCCAGGGAAACGCTGGATACCTGAGGGGGCGGCGAAGCCGCTTCCCGGAGGGAAGGAGCCGGACTAGACTGATAAAAAAAGGGCCACCCCCTCGGGGCGGCCCTTTCTCACGGCGCGAACCGGCGCCAACAGGGAGATGCAACATGAACCATGTCAGGATCACCGCCGCGGCGCTCGCTCTCGGCCTTTTTCCGTCGCTCGTATCCTTGCCCGCCGCTGCTGATCCGGTAGCCGATTTCTACAAGGGCAAGCAGATAAAGATGGTCATCCGCACCGCGGCGGGCGGCGGCTACGACCTCTATGCCCGCATGCTCATGCGCCACATCACGCGGCACATCCCGGGCAATCCGAGCCCGGTCAACATCAACATGCCGGGCGGCGGCGGCCTCAAGGCGGCCAACTACGTCGCCAAGGTGGCGCCGCGCGACGGCACGGTCATGACCATCGTCAGCCAGGCATTGCCGATGATCCAGGGCCTCAAGCTCTCCAACCAGTTGCAGGCCGACATGAAGGCCTTCAACTGGATCGGCAACATGTCCACCTCGAACCAGGTTTTCGTCGTCTGGCACACCTCGCCCGCCAGGTCGGTGGAGGACCTGAAGAAGCGCGTCACCGTGATCGGGGCCACCGGGGCGGGCTCGGCCTCGGTGCAGCTGCCGTCGGTCTACAACAACGTGCTCGGCACCAGGCTCAAGATCATCTTCGGTTACGAATCGGGCACCGAGATCAACTTCGCCATGGAAAAAGGCGAGGTCGAGGGCCGCGGCACCAATCCGTGGGCGAGCTGGATTTCGGCCACGCCGCAGCTCGTCGAAAAGAAGCAGATCCGCCCGCTGATCCAGGTCGGCCTCAAGAGAGACCCGGCGCTGCCCGACGTGCCGCTGCTGATGGAGCTCGGCAAGACGCCGGAAGAAACCGCGATCCTCACCTACGTGTCGAAGGCGGTCTACGTCGGCCGCCCCGTCGCCGTCGCCCAGGGCGTGCCCGCCGACCGCGTCAAGGCGTTGCGCGCAGCTTACGAAGACACGCTCAAGGATCCCAAGTTCGTCGCCGATGCGAAGAAGCAGCGCGCCGACGTCGAATCCCAGACCGGCGAGGAGTTGCAGAAGCTGATCGCCGATCTGATCGATATCGACGATGCGTTCCGCCTCAAGGTGCTCGCCGCCATCGACGAGAAGAAGGCTGCCGCCGAAGCGCGCAAGGTCGCCGAAGGCGAAAAGAAGAAAAAGAAGAAGGCCGAGGAATAATCCCCGTCGACAGGTCGAAACAGGAAAGGCCGGCGTTCGCGCCGGCCTTTTTTTACGATCCCCGCCGATCTGCCTTAACGGCCGACCTCTTGAATCTTCCGGGCCGTTACCGGCCGACGGCGTAGGACTGCATGAAGCGCGAGGTGGCCGCGGCGCGCAGGATGCCGTTTTCGCTGGAACTCATCAGCACGCGGCCCATCGACCAGGCCGGGCTTTCCTCGACCCGGTGACCGCGGCGCTTCAACTCCTGCACGGTCGCCGCCGGCGTGCCGCCTTCGAGGCCGAGATGCCCCGGCACCGCGTCGCGCGGCCAGAAGGAATTGGGGAAGTGCAGCGTCTCGAACAGCGGCAGATCGATGGCTTCCTGCAGATTGAGCCCGTAATGGACGTGGCGCAGGAAACAGTAGAGCGGCCACTGGTCCTGCATATCGCCGCCGGGCGTGCCGAAGGCCATGTTGGGCTTGCCGTCCTTGAGCGCAAACGACGGCGACAGCGTCGTGCGCGGCCGCTTGCCGGGCGCGAGGCCCGAGGGATGCGTTTCGTCCAGCCAGAACATCTGGGCGCGTGAACCCAGCGGAAAGCCGAGGCCGGGCACGGCGGGCGAGCTTTGCAGCCAGGCGCCCGAAGGCGTGGCCGAGACGATATTGCCGAAACGGTCGATGGCCTCGATATGCACGGTGTCCGAGCGCAGGCCTTTTTCGAGCGGCCCGGCGGCGACATCATTAAGCGCGTCAAGCGTGCGGCCCGGCTCGCCGCCCGCGAGCATCCCCGCGCCCCCGGCGCCGTCGCCCGTGAGGATGCGCGAGGCGCCGTATCCCGGCACGTCGCCCGGGCGCAGCTCCATCGAGGCCTGCGGCCCGACCAGCCTGCGGCGCGCATCGTTGTAGGAATCGGAGAGCAGCACGTCCATCGGCACGCGGGCGAAGTTCGGATCGCCGTAGAACTTCTCGCGGTCGGCGAAGGCGAGCTTGGCGCATTCGATGACCGTGTGGATGAAATCGGGGCCGAGCGGGTCCATGCCGTCGAGATCGAAACCCTTGAGCAGGGCGAGCTGTTGCAGCGCCACCGGCGCCTGGCTCCACGGCCCGCACTTGACCACGGTGTGGCCGTGGTAGTCGTACGAAAGCGGCGCTTCGTAGGGCGCGGAAAATTTCGCCATGTCCTCGCCGGTCAACAATCCGCCGTGGCGTTCGCCCGAGGAATCGTAGACGCGGCCCTCGCGGCAGAAGCGGTCGATGGCTTCGGCGACGAAGCCCTCGCGCCACAGCTTGCGCGCGCGGCCGATGACCTGCTCGCGCGAGCCGCCGCCCGCCCCCGCTTCCTTCAGCACCCGCGCATAGGTCGCGGCCAGTTGCGCCAAGCGGTAGAGGCTGCCCGGGCGCGGCGCTTCGCCGGCCACCAGATAGGCCTCGGCCGAGGTCGTCCATTCGGCGAGGAACACCTCGCGCACGCCGTCGATGGCGGCAGAGACCATCGGCGGCACCGGATAGCCATTCGCCGCATAGCCCAGCGCCGGCTCCAGCACCTCGGCCAGCCCCATCGTGCCGTGATCGGCAAGCAGCGCCATCCACGCATCGAAGGCCGCGGGCACCGTCGCCGCCATCAGGCCGGTGCCGGGCACCGTGTCGAAGCCTTCGGCGCGATAGGCGGCAATCGTCGCCCTCGCCGGGGCCGGACCCTGGCCGGCCAGCGCCGTGACCTTGCCGCCTTCCTTCGAAAACAGGATCGGCACTTCGCCGAGCGGCCCGCACATGTGCGGCTGGACGACCTGCAGGACGAAGGCCGCCGCCACCGCCGCGTCGAAGGCGTTGCCGCCCCTTTCCATCATGCCCATGCCGGCCTGGGAAGCGAGCCAATGGCTGGTCGTCACCATGCCGAAGGTGCCCTTCAGTTCGGGCCTTGTGGTGGGAAAGCCACCTGATGATGGGGCGCGCGTCATGTTAAGCACCTTTCCGGGCCGGCGTTGGAATCCGTCGGCCACAATTCTATAGTGCCTGCAAACAAACCGACAACGACCGTCCGGGAGGACGCCCACCCCCATGAGCATGATCACGAGCATGACCACGAGCATGACCGCCGTTCCCGTCACCCGGGGCCATACCGAGGCCGGCATCGGCAAGGGCAAGGGAACCATGGAACTCGACATCGAGGAGATGATCGCCTCGGGCAAGGCGCTCAAGCCCCAGATCTTCAGGATGGCGATCCAGCTGCCGAAATCGGGGCGCGCCGCGGCGCTGCTCGGCGCCACCGACCGCATGTGGGTCAACCTCAAGGCCTATGCCGAGGGCGGCGAGAACGTGCTGCACGCCCACACCAACGAAGACCACACATTCATCATCCTCGCGGGTCGCGCCACCTTCACCGGGCCGAACGGCGAAAAGTCGACGCTCGGGCGCAACGAAGGCATCATGCTGCCGCGCGGCAGCCTCTATTACTTCCATGCGGAGCCCGGCGAGCCGCTCGTCATCCTGCGCATGGGCTGCGTCATAGACCCGGCGCGCGACGCGTGGGAGCGCAAGGGCAAGGACGGCCGCGACGTGCCGGCCAACAGCGAAACCAACAAGACCACGAAGACGGTCTTCTACGAAGACCGCGTCTACGAATAGGCGAAACAGGGAGTACCGGAACAATGGCCAACATCATCCGCGAGCCGGAAACGAGCGGCGACACCACGGACACCATCAATTCGCAGTCGAGCAAGCTCGACCGCGAGATCGCCAGGCACCGCCCGGCCGACTGGGCGAAGAACCCGCAGCTTTTCCGCATGCGTTCGAAGCTGCCGAAGAAGGGCCGCGCCGAAGCGCTGCTCGGCGCCACCGACCGCATGTGGATCGCCATCAAGACCTATGCCGAAGGCGGCGAGAACACCCTGCACAACCATTCCAACGAAGACCACACCTTCATCGTGCTACAGGGCACGGCGCGCTTCTTCGGCCACAAGGACGAATCGGTGGTGCTCGGGCGCAACGAAGGCATCCTGCTGCCGCGCGGGTCGTTCTACCGCTTCCGCACGGAAGGCGGCGAGCCGCTCGTGGTGCTGCGCGTCGGCTGCGTCGTCGACGCGAACGAAAGCCCGTGGCAGCGCTATTCGATGGACGGCAAACGCATCTACGGCAACGACGCCGAAAACAATACGGTCGTCACCGAATACCACGACGACCGGGTCTACGAATAACCGCGAACAACATTCAGGATCGAAGAAAATGGCGAAATCTACGCGTATCGTTTCCATGCATGCGGGCTACGAGACCAAGGGCGTCTACACCGACGCCTTCCTCGCCCGCCCCGCCGCCGGCACCGGGCACCCCGGCGTCGTGCTGCTGTCGGGCATGGGCGGCATGACCTGGACCCAGCGCGAGATCACGCGGCACTTCGCCCGCGCCGGTTTCGTCGCCATCTCGCCCGATTACATGGGGGCGTCGCTGCCCGGCCACGCCGACCGGCTGCGCGCCAAGAATTCGCTCGACGTGGAAAGCGCCACGAAACAGATCATCGGCGCCGCCGACTTCCTGCGCTCGCTGCCCTGGGTGGGGCCGAAGGGCCGCGTCGGCATCCTCGGGTTCTGCCTCGGCGGCGGGCTCGCCATCCTGGCCGCCGCGCGCAGCCGCGAGTTTGCCTCCACCGTCATTTATCACCACAGCCTGTTTCCCGACGAACGCGAACTCGACAGTCTGGACTGCCCGTTGCAGTACCACATCGGCACCAACGACCATTCGACGCCGAAGGACGAGATCGACGCGTTCAGCGCGGCGATGGCGGCACGCGGCAAGACGTTCGAGCTTCACTGGTACAAGGACATGGAACATTCCTTCGCCCAGATCGCGCCGGATGCGAAGGTATCGGCGCCGAGGCGCGCGGCGACCGATCTTTCCTACGACCGCTCGTTCGCCTTCTTCCACCGCACGCTCGGGCGCAAGCCGAAGAAGGCCGGGAAGGCGGCGCGCAGGAAGTCGCCGGCGAAGACCCGGGCGAAGAAGGCGCGCTGACTAAAGGTCGGCCGTCGTCCCCTTGAAGGCGAGATAGCCGCCGTCGATCAGCAGGTCCATGCCGGTGCAGAACGAGGCTTCGTCGGAGGCGAGATAGACCGCGCCCGAGGCGATCTCGTCCACCCGGCCGGGCCGGCGCGTCAGGTAAAACCGCCCGCGGTCGGCGATGGCTTCCGCTTCCGACTTGTAGCGCCACATCGAGCGCGGCGTACTGATCGCCCCGGGCGAGATCGAGTTGACGCGGATGTTTTCCCCGGCGTGGTCGATCGCCATGCAGCGCGTCAGTTCGATGATCGCGGCCTTCGACGAGCAATAAGCGGATCGGCGCGGCACGCCGATCTGGCCCAGTTGGGAAGCGATGTTGATCACCGCGCCGCCGCCCGCTTCGCGGATGCGCGGGATGGCGTACTTGGCCATCAGGAAATAGCCCGTCAGGTTGGTGGTGATTTCCCTGGTCCAGTCGGCGAGCGGAAGATCGACCACCGTGCCGTCATGGGTCGGCCCGGCGGCGACGTTGACCAGCACGGTCGGTCCGCCGAAGCGCTCTGCCGCCACCGTCACGGCACGCTCGCACTGAAGCGGATCGGTAACGTCGAGCGGACAGGCGACCGCCCTGCCGCCGCCCGCGGCGATATCGGCCACCGTCTTTTCCGCCCCTTCAAGATTGATGTCGGCGACGCAGACGGCCGCCCCTTCGGCGGCGAAGCGCCGGGCGATGGCGCCGCCGATGGCGCCGCCCGCGCCGGTGATGAGCGCAATCTTTCTTTCGAGCCTTCCGGCCATGATGTCCTCTTTTTTCCCGGTAGAACCTGAACCGCTCACGCCTCGGCCGGCGACTGGCCGGGCGGATACTTGACCGCGAGGAAGCCGCCGTCGATGCGGAAATCGGTGCCGGTGCAGAAGGCGCCGTCGTCGCTGCACAGGAACACCGCGCCCGCGGCGATTTCCTCCGGACGGCCGATGCGGCCCACGAGATACTGCGCGCCGCGCACGCGACGGGCATTTTCGGGGCTGCCGTACTTGGCCGCGCCGGACGTCTTCGGCGTATCGATGGCGCCGGGCGATATCGAATTCACCCGGATGCCGTCGCGCCCGTAGTCGATCGCCATGACGCGGGTGAGGTTGATGATGCCGGCCTTCGACGTGCAATAGGCGGCGCGTTCGGGCATGCCGATATGGCCGTAGGTCGAGGCGATGTTGACGATCGCCCCGCCGCCCGCCTCGATCATCCGCGGGATGGCGTACTTGCACATGAGAAAGACGCCGCCGAGGTTGACGGTCATCTCCTGCATCCAGTCCTCGAACGCAAGGTCGACGACCGAGCCGTCGCGCTTCATCGACGCGGCGACGTTGGCGAGCACGTGCGGCCCGCCGAAATGCTCGATGGCGTACTGCACGGCGCGCTCGCACTGGTCGGCCTTCGAGACATCGAGCGGACAGGCGGCCGCCCGCCCGCCGGTGGCCTTGATCGCCGCCACCGTCGCCTCCGCCGCGGCAGGGTCGATGTCGGCGGCGGTGACGGCCGCCCCTTCGGCGGCGAAGGCCCGCGCGATGGCGCCGCCGATGCCGCCGCCCGCCCCGGTTACCAGCGCGGACTTGCCGACAAGTTTTCCCCCGGATTTTTTCAAGGCCATGGCGCCCCCCTTTTTTTGCTTATCGCGCCCCGAGTGTCGTCTAAAATCGCCGCAAAATCAAAAGGGGCCAAGGCCCGAGGGAGACCCGGCATGAAGATCGTTCTGCACCTGCCCAACGGCCGCCTCGACATCGCGCCGCTGCAGAAGCGCTTCCCCGACCACCCGATGGTGGTCACCCGCGAACTCGACCAGCTCGCCCGCGAGATCGCCGACGCCGAGGTGTTCATCACCTCCAACCGCCCCTATTACCCGGACATGGTCAAGGCGGTGAACGACAACCAGAAAAAACTCAGGTGGATCCAGTTCACCACGTCGGGCATCGACAAGGCGCTGCGCTCGGGCGGCTTCCCCAGGGGCGTCGTCGTCACCAATTCGGCCGGCCTCGGCGCGCCGATCCTGGCCGAGCACGCCTTCCACCTGTTCATGGCGGTCGGCCGCAGGATCCGCGACACGGAGGCGGCACAACGCGAGCACAAGTGGCTGCGCGACGAGATCGGCCCCACCACCACGGCAATGACCTTCAAGACGCTGTGCATCATCGGCATGGGCGCCACCGGCCAGGAAACGGCGAAGCGCGCCAGGGCCTTCGACATGAAGGTGATCGGCGTTTCCCGCGGCTACAGGCCCGATGCGCTGGTCGACGAGGTTTACCCGCGCGAGCGCGTCAAGGAAGCGCTGGCGCAGGCGGACTTCATCCTGCTGTCCATGCCGGCGGTCGCCGAGACGCGCAACTTCATCAACGCCGACACGCTCCGCGCCATGAAGAAGACGGCGATCATCGTCAACGTGGCGCGCGGCGACCTGATCGACGAGGCGGCGCTGGCCGCCGCCTGCCGCGAGGGCGTCATCGGCGGCGCAGGCATCGATGTCACGCTCGAGGAGCCGACGCCCGCCGACAACCCGCTGTGGGACGCGCCCAACGTCATTCTCACGCCGCATATCGCGGGCACGGGTTCGAACAATTCGCGGCGCCTGTTCGACATCATCGGCGAGAACATCGAGAATTACCTGGCGGGCAAGCCGCTTACCCGCGTCCTCGACTGGGAAAAAATGATGCCCGAGTAGGGCGCGGCCTCAACGGAAGAAGGCGCCCGGCTTGAACACGCAAGGAACGGCGTTGTTTTCCTTGGAATTGCCGATCAGCGGGCTGCCGTCGCTGAGCACGCGGCCGTAAGGACTTTTCGACGGATCGACCACGGCGCCGACGCGCAGCATCACCAGGTTGTCGCAATCGACGGCGCAAAACGTATAGAGGCAGCCGCGCGGCAGCATGATGCCCTGGTGTTTCGTGACGCGCGTCTTTTCGCCGTTGGGACCGACGAATTCGGCGTTGCCTTCCAGCACGATGAAACTGTGGTCTTCGTTGGTGTGGGTATGCAGCAGGTTCTCGCCGTCGTTGGGCGAATAGGCGTTGAGAAACACCGTGAGCCTGTCGGTATGCGCGAGGTGCGTGCGGTCATTGCCCTGGGCGGGCAGCGGACATTCCATGGTGAACACCGACGGCTTCTTCGCGCCCGGATCGAAGCCGATTTTCGCCATGACGCGCTCCATGGTGCCGGTCTTCTGGTCGAGGAGATGATCGGGTTCGGTCTTCATGGCGGCGCTCCCTTGCCTTTTTCCCCGCGACGGGGTTTCGGGCGAGGATACCGGGGGCCGCGCGGGTGAACAAGCGCACGCGCCGCCCCCGCGCCGCCCCCGCGCCGCCATTGTCGCCCTGCCCCGCCTTGACTAGAGTGGGCCGAACCCGGCGCGAGACCGGGCGGAAATCGCGGGAGGACATCATGGCCACGGGGCCGCTTGCGGGAAAATTCGCCATCGTCACCGGCGCCGGGCGCGGCATGGGCCGGGCCATGGCGCTCGCCTTCGCGCGCGCCGGGGCCGCCGGGGTGTGCGTCACCTCCGGTTCCTCGCCCGACGAGATCAGGGCCACGGCCGGGGAGATCGACGCCATCGCCGGGCGCAAGGGCGCGGGCCTCGGCCTTACCGCCGACGTGCGCGACCAGGCGGCCTGCGACGAAGCGGTGGCGCGCGCCGTGGCCGCGTTCGGCGGGCTGCACATTCTCGTCAACAATGCCGGGCTCGGCATGCGCAACGTATGCGCGGGCGCGCGCGGCCCATTCTGGGATTGCGACAGCGCAGGCTGGGACAGGCTGATCGCCGTCAACGTCAACGGCCCCTTCCACATGGCGAGGCCCGCCGTCGCGCACATGCTGAAGGCGGGCTGGGGGCGCATCGTCAATGTCTCGAAAAGCGTCGATTCGATGCACGAAAAGCGCAATTCGCCCTATGGCCCGTCGAAGGCCGCGCTCGAGGCCATGACCATCTGCTGGGCGCAGGATCTGCACGGCACCGGCGTCACGGTGAACGCCATCCTGCCGGGCGGGCTCACCAACACGACGTTCTCGCGCCCGTCCGCCATCGAGAACGCGCGCAAGACGGGCAAGCCGTTCTACGAGCCCGAAGACATCGCGCCGCTCGCGGTGGCGCTCGCTTCCGAGGCCTCGGCGAAATACTCGGGCTGCCGCTTCACCGCGCGCGGCTGGAAGGACGGCCTGCCCGTGGAACAGGCGATCGAAGCCTGCCGCGCGCCCGCGATTTTTCCCAGACCCCGGCGCAAGCGCGAGCTGCTCGCGGGCTGGGAACCGGTGGCGGGAGAAACCGCATCTTGAGCAAGCCGTACGATCCGCGTGGCCCGCGCGGCAAGAGCTTCGCCGAAATTCGCGCCGATTTCGCGGCCGGCCGGACGGACCCGGTCGACGAACTGGAACGGCGCCTCGCCGTGATCGCCGAGCGCGAGGGCACGGTAAAAGCCTTCGCCGCGCTGGACGAGGCGGGCGCACGCAAGGCGGCGGCGGCAAGTGCCGCGCGCTACAGGGCGGGCAAGCCGCTGTCGCCGGTCGACGGCCTGCCCGTCGCCCTCAAGGACATTTTCGAGGTCGAAGGCCTGCCGACGACATGGGGGATCGCCACACGCGGCCGCGTCGCCTGGCGCGATGCGGCCATCGTTCACGCGCTGCGCCGGGGCGGCGCCGTCATCCTCGGCAAGACGACGCTGCCCGAACTGGGCTTCGGCGCACCGCCCGCCACCACCAACCCGTGGGATGCCGGAAGATCGCCGGGCGGTTCGTCCTCGGGATCGGCCGCCTCGGTGGGGGCCGGTTTCGTGCCGGTCGCCATCGGCACCCAGGGCAAGGGATCGCTGACGCGCCCCGCGAGCTTCTGCGGCGCTTACGCCTTCAAGCCCGGCCACGGCACGATCCACCGGGGCGGCGACGGCGGCGGGCAGGAAACCAACACCCACGTCGGCGCGCTGGCCCATCGCCTGGCCGACGCCTGGGAAGTGGCGCGCTATCTCTCGGAGGTCGCGGGACCCCATCCGGGCCACCGTGGGCTCGCCGGGCCGATGACGTTACCCGCGCTGCAAATGCCGAAAACTCTGGTGCGCATGACGCGGGCCGGCTGGTCGAGAACCGACGAGGCGGCGCGCAAGGCCTTCGACGCGCTCTGCGACCGTCTGGCGCGCATCGGCATCGCGGTGAAGGAGGCGGAAGACATTTCCGCCGCCGCCCGGCTTGCCACCGATCTCGACGGCGCAGCGCGCGCTCTCGATGCGATATCCGATTACGAATCGCGCTGGCCGCTGATCATGTACCTGGAAAAGGAACAGATGCAGCCGAGCGGGGCCTGTTCGGCGCGCGTCGTCAGCCGCGGGATCGAGCGCGGCGCGCAATGGAGCCGGGCCGACTACGAAGCGGCGCTCGATGTCCGCGATGCCTTCCGCGCGAAGCTGGCCGCCTGCCGCGCCGAAAACACCTTCATCATTACCCCATCGGCCACCGGTGCCGCGCCGAAGGGCACTTCCGATACCGGATCGTCGGTCTACCAGTGGGCATCGTCGCTTGCGGGAAACCCGGTCGTCAGCCTGCCGCTGATGGCGGCCGACGGCATGCCGCTCGGCTTCGAGGTACAGGGCTTCATCGGCGAGGACGCCGCGCTCATGGGCGCCGCCCGCGCGCTCGACGAGGCCTTCGCCGCGGGCAGGATCTGAACTACTCGACGAAACTTTCGAGCAGTTCCACGGGATCGCCGTAGCGCGAAGCCATCTCCACCACCTTGGGCGATCGCAGCGCCATCAGGAAGCCGTTGTCGATCAGCGTCACGTTGCCGAGCTTCACGGTGGTATCGAAGGTGGCGAGGTCCTGGTGCAGGTGCGGCTCTTCCCAGTGCGGGATCATGCGGCGCAGGTAATTGGACGGCCTGGTGTAATTCACCCCCCAATGCAACGCGCCGGCCGAATTGGCGCCGGCGGGATAGGCGGTGAAGCGCGGCGCCTTCGGGTTGTGGCCGCAGCCCAGTTCCGTGAGCTTCGCCGTCAGCAGCATTTCGCGCAGGATTTCGGCCTCGCGCGAATGGCCGTGGACCTTGACGATCTCGGTGTTCTTGAACTCGATGCCGATCTTTTCGGCGAAGGGCCTGGGGAAGCCGACCGCCCATTGCGGGTAGAGGATGCCTTCCATTTCGGCGACCGCCCCCTTTTCGCGCTTGAACGCCTCGCGGTCGTAGATGTTGGGCCCGTGCGCGGGCAGGTAGTGAACGTAGCAGCCGGGTTCCTCCGCCACGGTCGAACCGCGCCAGCGGTTGGTGTCGAGCATGTTCGACACCATCTGCGGCGTGAACCGGATGGTGACGTCCGAGCCGCGCGGGTCGGAAAACGTCATGTCGAAATTCTGGCCGCGCGGGAAAAGCGCTGCATTGGCCCGCGTGATCTCGCCCACCAGTTCGGGCGGGAAGCGCCCTTGCGGCGTATCCAGCAGGTCGAGGTTGCGGAAATAGGTGATCTTCACCCAGCGCTGGCCCTTCTCCTTGCGCAGCTTCATGAACAGGGGCGCGTTGACGGACGCGTACCAGGTGCCCATGACGAAGTCGGCGTCCTTGACCAGACCGACCGCTTCGGGCGGGCAGTCGGTCAGTTGCGCCGTCGGCGCCATGAATGCGCGCACGGAGGCGCCGCGCGCCGCCGCGATGCCCGAAACGGCGTCGGCCACCCGTCGGTCGAGGCGCGGGTCGGTCAGCAGCACGACCTTTTCGCCCGGACGGATGGCGAAGACGCGGTTCATGTGGGCGACCGCCTGGAAGTGATGGCGCAGCCTGGTCGAGGCGGACTCCTCGGCCGACGGCATGGCGGTGGCGGTGGACGAAGCGAGGATGTCCTCTAGGCTCGGCGGAACGTGGCTCATGGCGGTCTTTCCCTTGCGCGGGCTTGCTTGATTCCGGGCAATTTTCCGCCCGCCCGGCATCCGGCGCAAGGGCCGCCTTGCGCCCGTCAGAAAACCGAAAGCCCGGTGCGCGCGGTGAACCGTTCGATGGCGCGCACCCCGGCAAGCGAGTTCCCCGCCTTGTCGAGCCCCGGCGACCAGACGCAGATGACGAGCTTGCCCGGCAGAATCCCGACGATACCGCCGCCGACCCCGCTCTTGGCGGGGATGCCCAGGCGAAAAGCCATGTCGCCCGCCGCATCGTAGGTGCCGCAGGTCTGCATCAGGGCGTTGATCCGCCTGGCCTGGGGCGCGGAGACGACACGCTCGCCCGTCCGGCTGCGCCCGCCGCGCGCGAGGAAAGCCACGGCGCGGGCCAGGTCGACGCAGTTCATCGACAGCGCGCATTGGTGAAAATAGACATCGAGCACGGCATCGACCTCGCCCGTCAGGTTGCCTTCGGCCTTGAGGAAATTGGCGAGCGCGCGGTTGCGGAACCCGGTTTTCGCCTCCGACCGGGCGACCGATTCGTCGAATTGAATGGCATCGTTTTCCGCCAGCTCCCGCACGAACCTGAGCAGCGTGTCCTTCGCATAGGGCCGGATCGCCATCAGCGCGTCGGTGACGACGTGGGCGCCGGCGTTGATGAAGGGATTGCGCGGAATGCCCTTTTCATATTCGAGCTGGACCAGCGAATTGAAGGCGCTGCCCGACGGCTCGCGCCCCACCCGCTTCCACAGTTTTTCGCCGACGTCGCGCAGCGCGAGGGTCAGGGTAAAGAGCTTGGATATGCTCTGGATGGAGAAATTCTCCCGCGCGTCCCCGGTGACGAAAAGTTCGTCGCCGGCCGTGAGCACCGCCATGCCGAACTTGTCGCGCGGCACCGCGGCAAGCGCCGGGATGTAGTCGGCGACGCGCCCGCGCGCCAGTTGCTGGCGGACTTCCCGGGCGATGGCGTCGATGGTTCGCTGGTAATCCATGCCGACCCCATTGATCGCTTCGCCGCTGACGGCGCCCCAGGATAGCCGTATTGTGCCAGAAAACACCGACCGCGGGGAGCCGAGCAGCCCATGACCCTGTTTCTCAACGAAAAGCACATCGCGCACATGCACGACACCGGCCTCGTCACCATGGACGACTACATCGGCGCGGTGGAGGCGGCCTATACCGACCAGGGGCGGGGCGCCACCGAAATCCTGCCGCGCACCAACCTGACCGTCGATGTGCCAGGGAAGAAGCGCCCCGGCACGCTCAAGATCGGCGGCGGCTGCCTGAAAGGCGTGCGGGTGATGGGAGCGTCCATGTATTCGGGCGGCTACGGCGGCATGAACCTGTGGGTGACGCTGTACGACTGCGACACCGGCAAGGTCATCGCCATCCTGCACGGCTCCGTCATCGGCAAGATGAAAACCGGCGCCACGTCGGCGATGGCGGCGAAATACCTGGCGCGCGAGGACGCCGAAAGCGTCGGCATGCTCGGCACCGCGAGCCAGGCGCGCACGCAGATCATGGGGCTTTCCCGCGTGCGGCCGATCAGGCGCCTTCGCGTGTTCAGCCCCAATGCGGAAAACCGCGAAGCCTTCGCCCGCTGGGCGGCCGAAGCCATCCCCGGACTCGACGCACGCGCCGTCGCGAGCCCGCAAGCGGCGCTCGACGGTGCCGACATCGTCGTCACCGTGACCAACGCCAAGACGCCGATCGTCGAGGCGGGCTGGATCGCGCCGGGCGCGCACTGCAACATCATCGGCGCGCATGACCCCGACGCGCGCGAGATCGACACGGCGACGCTCAAGCGCGGGCGCGTCATCGTCGACGACCTGGATCAGGCCTTTCACGAGAAGGGCGAAATCCTGATACCCCTCGCCGCGGGCGAGATCGCGCGCGAACATGTACGGGGCGCCATCGGCGAAGTGATCGTCGGCAAGGTCAAGGGGCGCACGGGCCCGGACGACATCACGATGTTCCTTTCGGGCGGCACCAGCCTCGAATACATGGGCGCCTGCGCCATGCTGGCGGCCAGGGCGCGGGCCGCGGGCATCGGGCAGGTGCTGGACTACGAGGAAAACCGCTGATCTTCCGGGGCGTTGCCGTCCCTTGACCGGGGCCCGCGGGCGGGCGGAATATGTGCTTTCCGGTCAGGGAGGCTCAGGTGTTGCGTCGCTTGCGCGTTGTCGCGATTGCCGTGCTTGCCGCCCTCGGCGCCGCGCCGGCGCATGTCGATTCCGCATATTCACAGGCCGCCAGTTCACAGGCCGCCCGGATCGAGGTCGACGTCGAGCTGATTCTCGCCGCCGATGTTTCGGGCTCGATGGACCGGGAAGAAGCCGAGTTGCAACGCCGCGGCTATCTCGAAGCCCTCGTCAATCCGCGCGTGGTCAGCGCCATCCGGTCGGGTCCGCACCGGCGCGTGGCGCTGCTGTACCTGGAATGGGCGGGAACGCACTGGCAGAAGGTCATCGCCGACTGGACGCTGATCCATGACGCCGCCAGCATGCAGGCCTTCGTCTCGGCCATCGCCGAATCGCCGGTGACGACGGAACGGCGCACGTCGATCTCGGCGGCGATCGATTATTCCATGCAACTTTTCGCCAGAAGTCCGTTCCAGGGCACACGGCGCGTCATCGACGTTTCCGGCGACGGCATCAACAACCGCGGCCGTCCGGTGTTGGAAGCGCGCGCCGAGGCTTTGGCCCGGGGCATCATCATCAACGGCCTGCCGATCATCAACGACCGGCCCAATCCCTGGGGCGGGCCCGGGCCGCGAAACCTCGACGTCTATTATCAGGACAATGTCATCGGTGGGCCGGGCGCCTTCATGGTCCCGGCGCTGGGCTTCGACAGTTTCGGCAAGGCGGTGCTGGCGAAGCTGATCCGCGAGGTCGCGGGCCTGCCCGGACCGGATCGGGCAGAGGCCGCGGCAATCCTGCGCGAGAGTGCCGCGGCGCCTTAGCGCGTTGTGCGCCCTAACGGGCGCAGGCCAACGCGCTTTCGTGTTGATAGCGAGCAACCTGCGATCAAACGATTCCATCCGATCGCGGGTTGCCCTGACCTACTTCATCGTCGGCATGATGTAGTCGGCGCCCTGGCGGATGCTGGCGGGCCAGCGTTCGGTCACCGTCTTGAGGCGCGTGCAGAAGCGCACCCCTTCCATGCCGTGGATGTGGTGGTCGCCGAACAGCGAGCGCTTCCAGCCGCCGAAGCTCATGAAGGCCATCGGTACCGGGATGGGCACGTTGACGCCGACCATGCCGGCATGGACGTTCGCCGTGAAGGCGCGCGCCGCATCGCCGTCGCGGGTGAAGATGGCGGCGCCATTGCCGAAGGGATGATCGTTGACGAGGGCGAGAGCTTCGTCGAAGTCCCGCGCGCGCACGACGGAGAGCACGGGGCCGAAGATTTCGTCGCGGTAGATCGACATGTCGGCGCGCACGCGGTCGAACAGCGTGGCGCCGGTAAAGAAGCCGCCTTCATAGCCCTGCAGTACGAGGCCGCGGCCGTCGACCACCAGTTCGGCCCCTTCCCGGACGCCCGCCGCGATATAGCCCTCGACGCGGGCCTTGTGGGCGGCCGTCACCAGCGGGCCCATCTCGGCCTCCTTGTCGGTGCCCGGACCGACGCGCAGGGACCGCGCCCTGGGCGCAAGACGTTCGACCAGCGCATCGCCCGCGGCGCCCACGGCGACGGCGACGGAGACCGCCATGCAACGCTCCCCGGCCGAACCGAAAGCCGCGCCCATCAGCGCATCGGCGGCAAGATCCATGTCGGCGTCCGGCATGACCAGCAGGTGATTCTTGGCCCCGCCCAGCGCCTGCACGCGCTTGCCCGCGGCGGTGCCGGTGCGCCAGACGTGTTCGGCGACCGGCGTCGATCCGACGAAGCTGATCGCGCCGATCTCGGGCGCCGCCAGCAGGGCATCGACCGCGACCGCATCGCCGTTGACGACATTGAGCACGCCCGGCGGCAAGCCGGCCTCGTGTGCCAGTTCGGCCAGGCGCAGCGCCGCCGAAGGGACCTTCTCGGACGGCTTCAGGATGAAGCAGTTGCCCGCGGTCACCGCGATCGGAAACATCCAGAGCGGCACCATGACCGGGAAGTTGAACGGCGTGATGCCGGCGCAGATGCCGACGGGCTGGCGCTGGGACCACGAATCGATGTCGGTGCCGACGTTTTCGGCGAATTCGCCCTTGAGGAGATGCGGCATGCCGCAGGCGAACTCGACCACCTCGAGCCCGCGGGTGAGCGAACCCAGGGCGTCCGACAGCACCTTGCCGTGTTCCGAGGTCACGAGACGGGCGATTTCGTCCGAATGTTTCTCGATCAGTTCCTTGAAGCGGAACATGACGCGCGCGCGGCGCACGGGCGGCGTCGCCGCCCAGCCGGGGAAGGCGCGGCGCGCGGCGGCGACGGCGGCGCCGACCTCCGCGGCCGAGGCAAGCGGCACACGGCCGGTCGAACGGCCGCTCGCCGGATCGAAGACGTCGCCGAAGCGGCCCGAAGTTCCGGCCACCCGACGACCGTCGATGAAATGCTGAAGGTCTGCCAAGACGTTCCCCTGATGCGCTCTTATGCCTGGATGCGGAAATTAGGGCGAGCCGCGGCCGGGGTCCAGAGCCTTGCCGTCACCCATCACGCGATCGAGCACGAAGCGCCGCCAATCGCCCTGCGGGGAATCACAGGAATCCTCGCCGCCGCCGGCCGGCCCGGCCGACAGCGCCGCCGCGGCGCCGGCAAGACGCAGGGTGACGCCCTTGAGGCGCCACAGGCGCTTGAATTGCCCCGTATCGAAGATCGTCGAGGTAAAGAAGCGCGCGCGCATGCGCCGGTGCAGCCACGGCCGGCCTATCCCCGCATAGAAAACGATGCCGAGGATCAGCGCCGCCAGCCCGCGCGTCCAGTCCCAGCCGAAGCCGACGGCCAGCGTCACGGCGACGATGCCGTAAAGCCAGCGCGTGTGTTCGGCCTGCACCGCGATCGGGCTGTCGGTGTGCATCAGCCGGTTGCAGTCGAGTTCGACGCTGACGGCGCCGTCGGATATGGCGCGCGCCAGCGCCGCAAGAAGATCGCGTTCATCCATGTTGTCCCCAGATATCGTCGGGGCCGTCTCCCCGCGGCGAATTTACTTGCAGGCGATGGCCGTCGCCTCGGTGCCCGAGCCGCGATAGGTGAGCTGGCAGTCCATTCCGGCCTTGAGCGCGTTGCGCCTGGCTTTCTTGCCCGCCACCGTGATCTCCGTGCGCGAGCCCGACACCCCGGCCGTTTCGGGCTTCCCGGCCACCTTGAAGTCGACCGCGGCGCCCGCCTTCTGCACCTTTTCGATGCGGACGGCAATGGTGCGCTCCGGCGCCGCGCCCGACGCGCTGTCCCAGTAATCGCCCCAGATTTTCTGCACTTCGACGCTGGTGGCGCGCATCAGTTCCGGCCGGCGCAGCGCGATCTGGCGTCCCAGGATTTCTTCGGCGAAAGGCGTGAATTCGCGCAGTTGCAGGTCTTCATGCACCGGCACCGAGTGCGAGGCGTGGAACTGCGCGATCTGGCCTTCCTTGCTCAGAAGCCAGTTGACGTACAGGCGCGAAGCATTGATGTGCGGGTTGCCCTTGAAGATTCCCATTTCGGCCATCGACGCGGGCACCGGCTCCGGACAGTGGTAGCCGACGGGGGCGCCCCTGCCCTGCATCATCTCGATGCGGTACTCCGATGACGGGATGGCCACCGTCAGTTCGCCCGCGATGGTGAGCGAGACCATGGCGTTCATGCCTTCCTTGCGCAATTGCGGCTTCACTTCGGAAAACAGCCGCGCCATGTAGCGCTTGGCGTAATCGGGCCCGTAGTGGCCCCACAGCATCAGGATCCACAGCTGCGGGCGGTTGCCGACGCCGACCTTGCCGCCGCGCCAGCGCGGATCGTCGAGAAACCCGTCCCAGGTCTTCGGCAGATCGGCCTTCTTCACGAGGTTGGTGTTGTAGCCCACGCACCAGAACTGGCGGCGATGGGCGACCCAGCTGCCGTCGTCGGCGCGCGCTTCCTTGGGCACCTTGCGGAAGGCCGGCAGCTCGCGCAGGTCGTGCAGGAACCCTTCCTTGAAGAACTGCTCGTAGTAGCCGCCGAAATCCATGCCGATGTCGGAGGTGTAGTTGCCCGCCTTCATGGCGATGAGCGCGCGCGTCGTGCGCGCCTGATAGGCGCCGCGCGAATAGCTGAACTTGATGAACGGATAGCGTTCGAGAAACGGCTTCACCATGCGCTGGAAGTCCTTCTCCGAATGGGTATCGACCAGCTTGATCAGCCCTTCCTTCTTCGCGCCCTCGATCCAGGCGGCGGGCACGGCAAGCTCCTGATCGACGCCCGCCAGCACCTGCTCGCCGACCTTGAGCTGCTTCAGGATTTCCCTGGTGGCGCCGGGAAGGTCGGCGGCCGCGGCGGCGCCCGCCAGAATGGCCGCGGCCGCGGCCAGAACCGAAGAGCCGAAGATTTGTCTCGCTGTCGCCATGATCGAACCTCCTGTCGTATATCGTTCTCAGGCGGCTTTTGCCGCCGCCTCGTCGTCGTTCACCTGGCCCGCCGCCCGCCGCCTGCGCCGGCCGCCTTGTTCCAGGCGGCCGACCAGACTTCCAGTACCCGCGGCCATTCCTCGTAGAGCAGCCGCTCGTCGCGAAACGCCTTGCGCTTGCCCTTGATCTGTTCGGGGAATCCGGTCAGCTCCGGAATCTGCAATTCGTCGCGCACCGAATTCGCCGTCATGGCGTGGAACTGGGCGATCTGGCCTTCCTTGCTGAGCAGCCAGTTGATGTAGAGGCGCGCGGCATTGGGATGCGGATTGCCCTTGAGCGCGACGATGGACTGGACCGTCGCGGGCACCGGCTCTGGACAGTGATAGCCGACCGGCGCGCCCTTCTCGGCCATCTGCTTGACGCGGTACATGGCGGAGGGAATCGTCACGGCGATTTCGCCCGCGATGTTGAGCGCCACCAGCGCGTTCATGCCTTCCTTGCGCTGCTGCGGCTTTACCTCGCCGAAGAGCTTGTCCATGTAATTGCGGCCCCAGTCGGCGCCGTATTCCTTCCACAGCTGGAGGAACCACAGGTTGGCGCGGTTGCCCATGCCGATGCGCCCCTGGCCCCACTTCGACGCATCGAGGAAGCCGTCCCACGTCCTGGGCAGGTCGTCCTTCTTCACCAGCCGGGTGTTGTAGCTGACGCACCAGTAGGAGGCCTGATGGCCGACCCACAGGCCGTCCGGGTCGACCAGGCCGCGGTCGAGCAGCCTGACGTTCGGCAGGTCGTCGATCTTCTCCAGCGCGCCGGCGTCGCGAAAGGCGAAATGCGCGTTGCCCAGCCCCGAAATGACATCGGCGAGGAAGCGCCCTTCCTTGAAGGCAACGAGCGGCTTGACCGCGCGGTCGTTGCGCCCGGCGCGGACGTAATCGACGCGGATTTCCGGGTAGCGCGCGTGGAAGGGCGCCACGAACCGCCGATGCTGGTCGGAATCCCAGGTGCCGATGATCCTGAGCGCCCCTTCCTTCCTCGCCTGGGCGCGCCATTCGGCGGGCACGTCGTGTTCCGTTTCGGAACCGGCGAGTATCTTCCCGTCGATCCCGAGTTCGCGCAGCATGTCGCGGGTCGCCTGGGACAGATCGGCCGCGCATACGGGCGCGGCGCCGAGAGCAAGCGAGAGAGCCACGGCAAGGCCGGTGCCCGCACCGTCCCGCGCCCGCCTCATGCCCGCGCCCGTTTCATGGTCTTTGTCCCCCGTTGTCCGCTCAGGACTTGAAATCGGGCCGCGGGCCGCCCGCGTACTTCGGCCGCGGCTGGCGGCATTCGGCGCCGTTCTTCTTCAGTTCGGCGAGGAATTCCTCGTAGATCGCCGGGTCTTCGTATTCGTATTCGATCTGGTCGGGGCCCTCGGCCTTCTCGCCGCCCGACATGCCGATTTTCATCTTGTGCTCGGGACTGCCGCCGCGGCGCAGCGCCAGATAGCGCGCCGGTTCGGGCCCCGTGTTGAAGTGCTGGTGGAAGTACCATTCGGGCGGGGCGAACATGGTGCCGGGCTTCCAGTCGACGCGCCGGCGAGGCTCGCCTTCCTTCCAGATCAGCGAATAGCCGACGCCCTGCAGCAAGATGACGTGCGCGCCCGGCCCGTGCCGGTGCGCCTTCTTGTAGGTGCCGACCTCGAAATCCGAGATATGCGCGGCGATGGTGTTGTCGCTCATCGACAGATGCACCGTCTTGGCCGCGTGGCCGCGCAGCGCCCAGTGGGCCAGCGCCGTCTGCAGGACATCGGGCACCAGATTGGTCCTGAGCACGCGCGCACCCAGATAGGCCGGACGCATGTATTCCGTCATCGGATTGAAGAAATCGTTCTGGCCGCGGAAGCGGTCCTTGAACACGAAAGGGTTGTCCCAGATGAATTCGTCCGAGTGGAACATGTTCATGATCACCGGCGCATTGGTGACCATGAGCAGGCGGGCGGGCCTCGCCGGATCGAGATTGCGATGCTGGTAAGTGGTGTTGAGCGGCGGGCCGAACAGGCCGCGATCCGTCCATTCGACGCGCCCGCCCGGCGTGCCGGGCTGCTCGAAGGTGGTTTCGCCCCGTCCCTGCACGACGTAGCACCAGCTTTCGAACATGTGCTTGACCGGCAGCGTCCTGCCGCCCGGCGGAATTTCCAGGATCGCCGCCGCGACGATGTGACAGTCGGCGAGGTTGATGAAGCAGCCCTTCACCCCGAACCGCTTCCAGGGGCCGCCGACGGGCACCGTCGCCAGGTCCTCGATGTAGAAGCTGGTCTGGACCGGGATGTCTTCGGCCTGCTGCCAGTTCTCGTAGGGAGTCCTGAGCTGCTTGAGGTCGTCCAGCCCTTCGTAGACGCCGGTCGGATCGAACGTGCGCATGACCATCGACGAAACTCCCCCTAGAGACCGGACACGAGATGCCCGTGCGGGCGCGAGCCGAGACGCCGGCCGCCCTTGGGCGTGATGATGATGGTGTCGCCCCACACCGATTCGTATTCGTCGTCGGCCGTGATCACCGCCGGCTTGAAGATGAACGCCATGTTTTCCCTGATCTGGCGGGCGAGCTGTTCGGGCCGCGTCTGGCTCGGCGTGATCAGCGGGCCGTCGTCGCCCTGGCCGCGCCCGTGCATGTTGAGCCGCCCGTAGGCGCCGGCCGCCGGGCCGCTGGCGGGCACCGCCTTCGCCGTGAATTCCCGGGTCTTTTCCGCCATTTCGCCGACGGTGACGCCCGGCTTGAGAATTTCGAGCAGCCTGGCATAGATCTCGCCCTGAACCTTGATCAGTTCCTTGTGCACGGGATCGACAACCTGCACGAACACCGGCTGCACCTGCTGGGCGCGATAGCCGATCCAGGACGCCTCGATCTCGTTGATGATCAGGTCGCCCTTCTCGATCCGGCGGAAGGTCGCGCGCGTGCGCGTGTTGCCGGCGTTGGGGCCGCACACCCAGTTGCAGTGAACGGGGATTTCCGAACCGTTCATCAGGAGCGCCGACTGCACCGCCGCCCAGACGTGCCAGTCGATCGCGCCCGGCCTGGCGGCGGCGACCTTCGCCTCGATGCCCTTTTCGATGATGTCGATGGATTTCTGCAGCGCGGCGATTTCCTCCTCGCTCTTCTGGTAGCGCGCCTCTTCCAGAATGTGGGTCGCATCGACGAACTGCGCATTGGGGAAGGCCTCGCGCATCTGCGTATAGAAGCCGTAGAGCATGGTGCCCATCGGCGTGCGCGTTCCCGCCCCCATGCCGACGACGCCGACCTTGCCGTTGGTGGTCCCGAGTTCCTTCAGATGCTCAAGCACGCCCGACACCGTGTTGCGCCGCGTGTTGTAGAGCTTGGTCGTCCAGTGCTGCACCGGCGCGGCCCAATCGGTATGCGCGCGGTTGACGCAGGCCGACGGCTCGCCCTCCAGCGGGAAGGTCACGGCGACCTCGGTATCGCCGCCGCCGCCGACATGGCTCAGCCAGCGCGCCGAGGACTGGAAGTCGGTCGAATGCCCGGTGTTGTTGGGCACGACGATGACCGGCAGGCCTTCCTTCGCCATCAGCGAGCGCACGAGCTTCCAGCGCCGGTCGCGCTCGGCCAGCGAAAATTGCGGATAAAGCTGGCCCTGGCCGATGGGATCGGTGACGGATTTGCTCATGTGCGGTCCTGCCCTGAAGTTGCTTTTGTCGTTGGTATGAACATGCCGGGGGCCTCAGCCCTCGGCGAATTCGATGAAGTTGCCGCCGGTATCGCGGGCGTAGATGGAACGCGCAACGAGCGCGTTGGAGCCGTGATCGACACGCCTGAACGGCCTGCCTTCGGCTTCCAGCGCCGCCGCGACGCGGTCGAGCCCGCCCGGCGCCACGCGCAAGCCGTTGCGCGGCGTGCCGGTCAGCTGGTCTTCGGGCGGCTCGGCGTAATCGTCCATCGCCATGTAGACGCCGATGACGCCGGATCCGGCACGAAAATACATCTGCAGGGTGGGACGCGGCTGCATGCGGTTCTGGCCGGGAATTTCCCGGTAGTACTTCACCAGGCGGCAGCATCCGGGCGCCATGTCGCGCTTCTCTTCGCCCCATTCCTGGGCGCGGATGTAATCGTCCGTGTTGAGGCCGGTGATGTGATCGACGGCCAGGCCCAGCACCTTGCCGTAGAACTTTTCCGCCCACTGCATGTCGTAGTCCTGCACGCAGGCATGATCGATGCCTGCCGCACCGGCGCCGTCGGCGCGCGCGTCGGCGACGAGCTGCACGCGGTTGCCCGACGGGTCGAAGACATAGAAATTGTCGGAAACTTCCGCCGGGCGGTCCTCGCGATAGGTTTCCACCGCCACACCCAGGACGGCGCGGCGGGCGCGCGAGGCGATAGGCCTGGTGCACGCCGGTCCTGCTGGTGTCGGCGCGCTGCGAATGGCGCGCCAGCACGACGTATTGCGAGCCCGCCGCCAGCACGGCGTTCGCCCCGGCGTCGGGCCAGGCATCGCGGCCGACCGGCTTCATGCCGAGCCCGTCGCGATAGAAGGCGTCCGCCGCGTCGAGATCGGCGACCTCGATCACCACATGGGACAGT
>CAXRES010000046.1:0-4189 GCA_964229575.1 Alphaproteobacteria bacterium | reverse complement strand
CGCGTCCTTGCCCCGCTGACCGCCGCCGTGCTGTCGGGCCGCAGGCTGACGCGGCCCTTTGGTCTGGCGGGGGGCGAGCCGGGCCTCTCCGGCGCCAACCGCATCGAGCGGGCCGACGGCAGCGCGCAGGATCTCGGACCTACGGCCGAGGTCGCGGTTGCCGCCGGGGATGTTCTGGTGATCGAAACGCCGGGCGGCGGCGGCTACGGGCCGCCCGGCGGGCGGCCGACGCGCTATCGATAAGCTGGCAATAAGATAGCGCGTTGGCCTGCGCCCGTTCGGGCGCACGACGCAGCTAGCCGCTCCCCGCGACGGGCGCAAAACAAAAGCGCGGGGGACGCCCGCGCCTTTCGTCGGAAAAGGGGGAAACCGGACCGCTCTCAGCGCGCCTTGGGCGCCGGGGTCCCCGGCGTCGACTCGTCGCCGTCGCGCTTCTTGCCGTCGAGGGTCTTTTCGGCCTTTTCCAGTCTGGCGCGGTCGACGGCCTTGTCGATGCCGGCGCGGCCGAAGCGCACGCGGTTGTCGCGCGCCGCTTTCTTTTCGGCTTCGCGCTGGCGTTCCTTGCGGAACTTGTTGAGGTTGACGATATCGCCCACGACCGATCCACCGTGCCGGACCGGCTTCACTGCGAAGCCCTCACCCCCGGCATGTCAATTAACGCAAAAATCGCGCCCGGCGTCCAGACTCGGCCAGCCTTCTATTTCGGGGGGCACAAGTACGGCCAGATGATCCTGGCCCCCGCCGGAAACGCCTCGCCCGACTTGAGCTTATAGGCGATGGGAACGCGCTTTTCGCCTTCCGGCAGCGCCCGCACCGCATGGGTTTCGAGCGGCAGCTTGCCGCGAAACAGCGCCACTGGATCGATGAAATAGCCGTGTTCGGGGATCAGAGATTCATCGAGCAGCACATAGCGTGGGGAAGTGCTGATATAGACCGACAGGTGCAGGTGGGGCTCGCGCTTCTTGCCGGGAACCCCGGTCTTGCCGTTGGGGCCGAGGTAGTCGCCCTGCCTGACTTTCTGGCCGATTTCCAGCTTGGGCATTTCCCTGAAATGGGAATAGAGCGTGTAGACATAGACAGGCAGCCCTGTCTGCTCCGGCGTGTGGCGCAAGACCAGTTGCAGGCCGCGGTAGTTTCGTTTGCCGAGAAACTTGGCGACGACTTCGCCATCTGCCATGGCGTGGATCGGCTCGTCCCATGCCGCCGGGATATCGGCCCCCGAATGCTTGGAGTCCTGCGGTCCCTGCCATTTTTCGCCGAAGATATGGTCGATCCGGGGGCAGGCGGCGTTCTCGGGGTAAACAGGGATCAGGTTGCTTTCGACCTGGCCACGCGCCTCCGAGTCCTTGATTGATCCAAATCGGCGCAGAAAGCCGGCACGGGTGGCATCGTCGAGCATCTTGAGTGCGATGATATTGCCCTGGTTGAACTGCCCGCCGGCGGCAAAACGCGCCCCCAGTTCATCGAACGTCAGGAAGCCATCCTTGTCGACGTCCAGCCTGTCGAACATCTTTGCGGCGCCTCCCCATTCTTCCCGGCTGATCCTGCCGTCGCCGTTCTTGTCGTTCTTTTTCATGACGATCGTCCGGCGATCCTGCTCTTGTTCCTGCTCCTGCTCCTGCTCCTGAGCGGCGGCGGGCCAGGCGCAAACCGGTACGACAAGCATGGCGGCAAGGAGGAGGGAAAGGAGAGACAACCGCAAACGAAAGCTGGACATGGAAGACCTGATCCTTTCCGGGGACGAACAAGAATTTCTGCTTTAAATTCGCGGGGTAATATAACCCCAATGCCGCCATATTCCTGCGTGAAACTGTCGACCGAGCGCGAGTGTGACCGAAAATGCCGCTCCGGCGATTTCCGGGGCGACAACCCGGTCACGGAAAGCGCGGCGCAAATTCCGGATTTGGAGCAGCCAGGTTGAAGAAAGTCATCATCGGTCTGCTTGTGGTCGCCGGCCTGCTGGTTGCGGGTGCCTTGGTGGCGCCGAGCTTCATCGACTGGAACAACTACCGCGCCGAAATCGCCACGGAGGCGCGCAAGGCGACCGGCCGGCGTCTCGTCATCGAGGGGCCGATTTCGGTGGCCCTGCTGCCGACCCCGCAGTTGTCGGTGGCCAAGGTGCGGCTTGCCAATCTCGACGGCGCGCACGCGCCCGACATGGCGCGGCTCGACGCGCTCGACGTGCGCATCGCCCTGTGGCCGCTGCTTTCCGGCCGGGTGCAGGTCAGTTCCGTCGTGCTGCGCGGCGCCGACATCGAGCTTGAGGCGCTGGCCGACGGCCGCGTCAACTGGGACTTCTCCGCTTCCGGCAAGGGCGCCGCCTCGTCGCCGGGCGAAGCCTCCGCCGTGGCCGACGCCGTGCGGCTCGACCAGGTCGTGGTCTCGCGCGGGCGCGTCAGCTTCCGCGATTCGCGCAAGAACACGGTGGAGAAGATCGAAGCGATCGAGGCGCGTCTCGCCGCCGACACCCTTTCCGGTCCCTTCGTGCTGCGCGCCCGCGCGACGGTGCGCAATATCCCCCTGTCCCTTGAGATGCGGGCGGGCCGCATCGCCGAAAACCGGCCGACCGTCTTCAGCGGCAAGATCGATCTGACCGACGCCAGGGCGCAGGCCGAGGTGACCGGCAATCTGGTGACAGGCCGCGCGCCGAGGGCCGAGTTCAAGCTCCAGGCGGCGGGCGACAGCCTCGCCGCCGTCATCGGCGCGCTCGCGGGCGGCGGGCCGGGACCGTCCGCGCTCGACCGGAAGTTCACCCTGCGCGCCGCCCTCGCCGCCGACGAGCGCAATATCGCGGTCAATGACATCGACCTCGCCGTCAACGGCACGCGCTTCACCGGCGCGGTCAGCGCGCGCCCCGGCACGGTCACGGCGGTGGATGCCACCTTCGCCGCCAATACGCTCGACCTCGACGCCTGGCTCGCGGCGTCTGTTGGGAAGGACGGGCCCGCGAAGGCGGGCTCCGCCGCCGCGCCCGGCGCGGCTGACTTGCAAGCCGGCGGCTCCGCCTCCGATGCATCTTTCGCCCTGCCCGATGATCTGCGCCTCGCCTTCGATGCGCGCATCGGCGGCGTGACGTTCAACAAGGGCGCCATGCGTAACGTCACGGCCCAGGGCCAGCTCGAGCGCGGCGTATTCTCCCTGACGCGCCTTGCCGCCGAACTGCCGGGCGGCTCGGAAGCCTCCGTGACCGGCCGGCTTTCGGCCAGGGCCGGCAAGCCCGCCTTCGACGGCCGCGCCGAACTGACCGCGGCCGACGCGCGCGCCCTGCTCGGCTGGGCCGGCGTCGATCACGGCGCGATCGCCGCCGACCGGTTGCATCGCGCGTCGCTGCGCGCGGGCATCGGCTGGCAGCCCGAAAGGCTCGAACTGCGCGACGTCGATCTCAGATTCGATTCGACGCGCATCGGCGGTGGCGTGGTGGTTGCGTTGCGCGAACGCGTCGCGCTCGGCGCCAACATCAACATCGACCAGATCAACCTCGACGCCTATATGGCGCCGGCGAAGGCCGCACCCGCGGCGGCGTCTTCGGCGAAGCCGGGGGCCGCGTCTTCGGGCGACGGGCTCGGTTCCTTCGACGCCAATATCCGCGCCCGCGCCGATGCGCTGACGCTCAAGGGCATGAACCTCAAGGGCGTGTCGCTCGACGGCACGCTGGCGGGCGGCGATCTCGTGCTGCGGGCGCTCAACGTCGCCGATTTCGCCGGCGGCAAGCTCGCGCTTTCGGGCAAGGTCGCGGCGCTCGACAAGGCGCCGCTGCCCGACCTCAAATTTTCGCTGACCACCCGCGCGCCGGACAAGCTGCTGGCGCTCGCCGGGATCGGCGCGGGCCTGCCCGCGGAAAAGCTGACGCCGTTCGCCCTCGACGGTTCCATGTCGTCGGACGCGCGCGCCACGAAGCTGGACGCGACGCTTGCCGCGGGCGAACTCAAGGTCGCGCTCAAGGGCAGCCTCGCCGACCTCGCGACGGCGCCGCGCCTCGGCCTCGATTTCAGGGCCGACCATCCGTCCTATGTCGAATTCGTCCGCCTCTTCCTGCCCGATTTCACGCCGCGCGTCGCCGGACGCGGTCCCTTCGCGCTGTCGGCCAGGGCCGAAGGCGCGGGGCTCGATCTCAAGCTCGACAACGTCGCGGCGCGCCTGGGCGAGGCGGAAATGAAGGGCGCCGTCACGGTGGCGCTCGCCGCGGTGC
>CAXRES010000045.1:0-6843 GCA_964229575.1 Alphaproteobacteria bacterium | reverse complement strand
CGTGCCGGCCATCAAGCGCCGCGTGGATTTCCTCGATGAGGGGAACGACGTTCTCCTCCTCGTTGCGCACGGGGACGACGACGGATAGCAATGGGGGCGCGTTTTCCGGCATCTTCCGGTCCCGGGTGCGGTTTGCTGAGGTTTTACAGTCCGGGCCCCACCTTGTCCAAGGCGATGTTGCCCCGCGCGGGCGGCGCGGCGATTGATCGCGCCGGGCCTTGCGGCTAACCTCGCCCCCGCATGAAGCCCTTTTACTTCCTCGTCGTTTCCCTGGCGGCGGCGGCCGCCTTCGCGTTCTTCCCCGAGATCGACCTCCGGGCGGCGCGCCTGCTCGCCGATCCCGGCCAGAAGTTCCAGTTCCCGCTGCGCGAATGGCCGCCGGTGGCCTTACTGCACGATTATGTGCCGTTCATCACCTGGGGCATCGGCGCGGGCCTTGTCTTCGCGGCGCTCGCCCTGGCGCCGGGGGTGCCGGCACGGTTCAGGGCGCGCCCCGTGGTGCTGGCCTATGTCGCCCTGTCGCTCGCCATCGGGCCGGGGCTGATCACCAATTCGCTGCTCAAGGAATACTCCGGCCGGGCGCGGCCGGCGCAGGTGACGGAGTTCGGCGGGCCCAAGCAGTTCACGCCGGCCTTCTTCCCGGCGCGCCAGTGCGAGACGAACTGTTCTTTCGTGTCGGGCCATGCGGCGACGGGATTTTTTCTCGTCACCTTCGCCTTCCTGATGGCGCCGGGCGCAAGACGCCGCGCGGCCATGGCCGGCGCGCTCGCCGCGGGAACCGTATTCGGCCTGGCCCGCATGGCCGAAGGCGGCCACTGGCTGTCGGACGTGGTGTTTTCCGGCGTGATCAACGTCGCCGTCGCCTGGATCCTCTACTCCTGGATGATCGGGCGGCGTTCCGGCTAGCTAGCTGCCGCGCAGGCTTCGCGTCGCGGCGTCGTCCACCACGAACATGCCGTCGCGTTCGATCAGCGCCACGCGATAGACGTCGCGCGCGGCCGCGACCGTCACGTAGCCTTCATTGACGTCGTGCGCGACGCGCTCGGGCCTGCGGCGCTTCGGATCGCCGTAGCCGCCGCCGCCCGGGGTTTCCACCTTGAAAGCGTCGCCGTCGGCGAGCGGGTAATCGGAATAGCGCGACGGCAGGACCTTTTCCTTCGCTTCGCCCGGATGCATGGTGAGCCGCCCGCAGCGCCCGTCTGCGCCGCCGGCCACGCCCCTGGGCGCGATGAAGTGCTTGTTGGAGCGGATATTGAAGCGCGATTCGCCCAGGTTGACGTAGTCGCGCCGGATGCCGAGGCCGCCGCGGTATTCGCCGGCACCGCCCGAATCGGGGATCAGCTCGAAGCGCGTGACGCGGGTCGGGAATTCCGATTCGATGATCTCGACCGGCGCGATGCGGGCGTTCGACTGGTGCGAGCAGGTGCCCGACACCCCGTCCTTCATGGCGCGCCCGCCGGTGCCGCCGCCCATGATCTCGTACTGCACATAGCCCTTGCCCGAACGGGTGGCGCGTCCGCCGATGATGATCGAGCGCGAGCCGCACCCGTCGGCGCGCGCCTTTTCGGGAACGATGTGGCTCATCGCTTCGAGCGTCGCCTCGGTCACCGCGGTCACCGTCGGCATGTAGGTGTTCACCGGCGCCGGGAAATGCGGATCGAGCACGCTGCCCTTGCGCAACTTCACGTCGGCCACGCGCAACAGGCCCGAATTGATGGCGAGCGTGGGATCGACCTGGGAAATGAGCGTGTAGACCATCGCCGCCAGCACGATGGGCGGACGAATGTTGGCCGGGCCCTTCGTCTGGTCGTTGGACCCGGTGAAGTCGAAGGAAATGCGGTCACCCTTCTTTTCCACGACGACGTGCACGCGGATCGGCTTGTCGAGTTCGATGCCGTCGTTGTCGACGAAGCGTTCGGCCTCGAACCGGCCGTCGCGCCATTTGGAAATGGCCGCGCGGATGATGCCTTCGGACACGCGCATCATTTCGTCGAAGGCGGAAAGCACCTGGTTCTCGCCGTACTTGGCGAACAGCTCGCCCACCCGCTCCTCGCCCAGCCGGTCGGCGCCGACCTGTCCGCGGATGTCGCCCAGCACCATTTCCGGGGTGCGCGAGTTGAAGGCAAGGATGCGTTCGACCTCGCGGCTCGTCTTCCAGTCGCGCTGGTAGCGGATGGCCGGCAGGTGAAGGCCTTCGGCGAATATTTCCTTGGCGAGCGCGAAGCACGATCCCGGCACCGGGCCGCCGATATCGGGCTTGTGCGCGATGTTGCCGCAGAAGCCGATGTGACGGCCCTTGGCGAAGATCGGCGTGATCACGGCCATGTCGGGCGCATGCGGACTGCCGCCTTCGTAGGTATGGTTGATGATATAGGCGTCGCCCGGCCTGAGGTCGTTGCCGTAGTCGCGAAGCACGGCCGCCGTACAGGCCGGGAAGGCGCCGACGTGCAGCGGCAGAACGACGTGCTGGGCCACCACGTCGCCCGCCGTATTCATCAGCGCGCAGGAGGCGTCCTGGCTCTCGCGGATGATGGTGGAGAAGCCGGTGCGGAACAGGCAGTTCTGCATCTCGCGCACGATGCCGACGAGCGAGGCCTTGATCACCTGGAAGGTGATCGGGTCGACGCCTTCGCGCGACACGCAGCGCAAGGCCCGGGCGGCAGGCTTGCGCTTCGCGGCCTTCACGGCCTTCTTCGTCCTGTTCTTCGCCCTGGTTTTCACCCTGCTCTTCGCCATGTCACTTCCCCTCGAGGATGTGCAGATTCCTGAAACGGTCGACGACCGCGGTCTGGCCGGGCAGCACGACGATGGTCGAATCGAGCTGTTCGATGACGGCCGCGCCCCTGACCTTGTGCCCGACGTCGAGGCGCTCGCGCTGGTAGACGGGGATCTCCTCGAAGACGCCGTCGAAGCGCGCGCGGCGCTTGCCCAGATAGGCGTCCTTGAGCCGCCAACCCTGCCTGCGGAACACCGGCATCTTCACTTCCGGCAGCTTGCCGACGCCGGTGACGCGATAGGTGACGGCTTCCACCGGCTCCTCCGGCCCCGAGTGCCCGAAAAGCTGTTCGTGGGTCGCGTCAAACGTTTCGCGGATCGCGGCGATGGTCCTGGCCGTGATCTTTTCGCCGGGCAGCGGCACGGTCAGCTCGTAGCCCTGCCCGGCGTAGCGCATGTCGAGGCCGTATTCGATGGCGATTTCCGAAGGCCTGAATCCTTCGGCGCGCAATTCGGCGCGCGCCTGATCGGCCAGCCCCTTGAGCCGGGCGGAGACCTCGGCCGGGCCGACTTCCGAAAGCAGCGTGAGCCGCGAAACGGCATAGTCGTGGCGCACGTCGGCCTGCAGCAGGCCGATCGCCGAATTGACGCCGGGATAGAGCGGCACCAGCACGCCGCGCATGCCGAGATCGCGCGCCATCTGGCCCGAATGCAGCGGCCCCGCGCCGCCGAAGGCGACCAGCGTGAACTCGCGCAGGTCGTAACCGCGCATGGTGGAGATCGCCTTGATGGCTTCCTCCATCTTGACGTTGATGATGCGCACGATGCCTTCGGCCGCCGTCGGCACGTCCATGCCGAGCGGCCGGGCGACCTTGTCCTCGATCGCCTTGAGCGCGAGCGAGGTATCGAGCCGCATGCGCCCGCCGAGGAAGTTCGCTTCGCCGAGATAGCCGAGCGCCAGGTTGGCGTCCGTCACCGTCGGCAGGGCGCCGCCCTTGCAGTAGCAGGCCGGCCCCGGCACGGCGCCGGCCGAATCGGGGCCCACCTGGAGCTGGCCCACTTCGTCGACGCGCGCGATGGTGCCGCCGCCGGCCGAAACCGTGTTGATGTCCATCATCGGCACGGCGATGACGCGGCCGTCGACCTCGATGCGGTTGGAGGCGGACGCCTGCCCGTCCTTGATCAGCGCCACGTCGCAGCTGGTGCCGCCCATGTCGAAGGTGATGAGGTTGGGCTCTTTCGCGTCGCGCGCCAGCTTGACGCCCGCCGTGACGCCGCCCGCCGGGCCCGACAGAACGGTGGCCACCGCCTTGCGCGCGGCGGCGGCGAAGGTGGCCGAGCCGCCGTTCGACTGCATGATGTAACGCTTGCCGGTACGCACACCCGCGCCGTCGAGCTGGGATTCCAGGTGATGGACGTAGCGTTCCAGGATCGGCTGCAGATAGGCGTTGATCACCGTCGTCGACAGGCGGAAGAACTCGCGGATCTGCGGCAGGACTTCGGAGGAGAGCGACACGGAAATCTCCGGCGCTTCCTCGGCGATGATTTCGGCCACGCGCTTTTCGTGGGCGGGATAGAGGAAGGAGAACAGCAGGCACACCGCCACCGACTCGATCTTCTTCGCGCGCAGATCGCGCACCGTGGCGCGCAGCGCGGCTTCATCCAGCGGCTTGAGCACATGGCCCCGGTAATCGACACGCTCCGCCACCTCGCCGGTGCGGCTTTCGGGCGCGAGCAGCGCGGGCTTTTCGTATTCGACGTCGAACACCGAAGGACCGTGCGGGGTCGACTGTTCGCCCACCTCGTAGATGCCGCGAAAGCCCTGCGTCACCAGCAGGCCGGTGCGCGCGCCCTTGCCTTCGAGCAGGGCATTGGTGCCCACCGTCGTGCCGTGACAGAAATAGGCGATGTCGGAGGGCTTCACCCCCTGGTCGAGCAGATGGCGCACGCCGGCGACGATGGCTTCCGACGGATCGGACGGCGTCGACGGCAGCTTGTGAATGGTGATTTCGCGCTTGTCCTCGCGGAAATAGACGACGTCGGTGAAGGTCCCGCCCGTGTCGACTGTGATGCGATAGCGACTCATTTCCTGGCCTGCCCTTTGCGGGTCTCGATGGGGTTTCGCGGCAAATCGGTGCGCGGCGCCTTATAGCCGAAAAAGCCGCGCAGGTGAATGACCCAGACGCGCCGCACGAAGCCCTCTCCCGCCGGCACCGCGATGTCGCCGACGACGGCGAAATCGCGGAAGTAGCGCAGGACATCGCGCACGTCGTCGTAGGACGTGACGAACAGGTAATCGGCGCCGAGCGTTTCGGGCAGCGGCCGCGTCAGGTTGTAGTGGTCGCCGATGCGCCCGTCCGGCCGCCAGGAATAGACGTCCTCGGGCATCGGCCGAACGTAATAGAGAAGTTCCGCGAGCAGCATGCGGTCGTTGGCAACGAGCGGGACGCCGGGGAACTTCGCCCGGACGGCGGATACGGCGGCCCCCACCTCCCGCCAGCCGTCGTAATGGCGATACGGATCGAGGCCCCGCGGCAGGCTGATCGCGCCATGGCGGCCCGGACCGTCGCGCGACACCGTGAGCGCGGCGAAGCCCGCCGCGGCAAGCAGATGCAGGGCGAGCGATACTTGGACGAGCCGGCGCCAGCCGGCCTCCAGCAGCAGCGTCGTCACCCACAGGCTGCCCGCCACATAGACCGGCGCGATCCAGTTGGCATTGGCGCGCGACAGAAGCGCGATGGCCGAGATCGCCAGCAGCATGGGAACCACGAAGGCCGCGAGCAGGCGGCCGCGCCAGTCGGCGCGCCAGACGCGCACGCGAAAGGCGGTGATCAGCAGGACGGCGAACAGGATCGGACCGAATACGGCAAACTGCGCGCCGAGAAAGGCCGCGAGGCGCTCGGGGTGGAACAGCGCGCCGCCAAGATTGGCGTTGGCCCCGGTGTGAGCAAAGGTGACGAAGCCCGATCGCATGTTCCACAGGAAATTCGGCAGATAGACGATCCCGCCGAGGGCGAGGGAAAGCGCCAGACCGCGGCGCCCCGCGGCCCGGTCGAGTCCGAGGCGCACGCGCGCCTCGCGATCGAGTGCGAGCCACAGGAGGAGGCCCGCCGCGAAGAACGCCATGGCATATTTCGACAGAAGCCCGCCGCCGATGGCGAGCCCGAGCACCGCCCACCACGCTTTGCCCGCGCCCGCCCCTTCGGCGAGGCGGACGAGCGCATAAAGCCCCATCGCCCAGAACGCGATGAGAAGCGGATCGGTCGAGGCGATGGCGGCGGAAAAGCTGACGCCGGGCAGGGTGATGAAGGCGATCGCCGCGAAGAATCCGACGGCGGGCGAATACAGCCTACGCCCCGCGCCATAGACGAACAGCGCAGCGGCGAGATAGACGAGCGGCACCCAGGCCTTGATGCAGGCTTCGCCGGCACCGCACACGGCGGCGGAAGCGCCGATGACCCAGGCCACCATCGGCGGCTTGGAGAAATAGCCGAAGGCGGGCTGGCGCGACCACGACCAGTACTGCGCCTCGTCGGGGTAAAGGTCGAGCGAATGGAAGCCGAGCGCCACGAGCCGCATGGCCGTGATCGCGCCGAGGAGGACGAGAGTCGCCGGAAGGCCGAAAGCGGCTCGGCCGGCGGCGGCTGTAGGGATTGAGGGGGCTGGCTCGGCCATGATTCCTGACGCGGCGGGCGGAAAGGCCCCGCAGGATAGCGCCCCGCGGGGCCGGCGGCCAGTCTCGCCGGGGCCGACAGCCGGACTACATGTTGCGGTCCATGCGCTCGACGCGGGCCAGAACCGGGAACAGCTTCCAGCACACGGCGGCGACGATGACCGAGCCGACACCGCCGAAGATCACCGCGGGCACGGCGCCGAAAAAGGCCGCCATCATGCCGGCGCGAAACTCGCCGATCTCGTTCGATGCGCCGGTGAACACCGAATTGACCGCGCTCACGCGGCCGCGCATGTCGTCGGGGGTGGCGATCTGAAGAAGCGTGGAGCGGATATAGACGCTGACCATGTCGGAGGCGCCGATGATCGCCATCGCCACCATCGACAGCCAGAACCAGTGCGAGAACCCGAACAGGATGGTGGCGAAGCCGTAGATGAATACCATCGCGTAGAGAA
>CAXRES010000044.1:0-9647 GCA_964229575.1 Alphaproteobacteria bacterium | reverse complement strand
GCCTACGTCCATCGCCGCGTGGCGCAGACCGTGGCGACGCTGCTCACCGTCATCGTGCCGCGGCATCCCTCGCGCGGCGCATCGATCGCCCACAAGCTCGCCGCCCAGGGCTACAAGGTGGCGCGGCGCGGCGCCGGGGATGTGATCACGCCGGAAACGGAAATCTACGTCGCCGACACGCTGGGCGAGCTCGGCCTGTTCTACCGCGCGGCGCTGGTCGCCTTCATCGGCGGATCGCTGATCCCGCACGGCGGACAGAACGTGCTGGAGCCGGCGCGGCTCGGCGCCGCCGTGCTGCACGGACCGCACATGGAAAACTTCCGCGCCATCGTCGCCGAAATGGCGGCGAAGGGCGCGGCGCACGAAGTCGCCGACGCCGAGGAACTGGTCAAGGCGCTGCAGAGCCTGCTCGGCGACAACACGCTCCGCCTCGAAGTGGCGGGCACCGCCCAGCGCATCGCCACCGCCAAGGACGGCATCCTGAACGCGGTGCTCGGGCAGCTCGAACCGCTGTTCGCCGGCATCGCCATCCGCCATCGCGTCGAGTTGGGCGCGCGCCAGCCCGCCCACGGCCCCGGCGCCGGAAGCCCCGAGTGAAGGCGCCCGAGTTCTGGCGCGAGGGCGGCGCCTGGCCGCTGCTGCTCGCGCCCGCGGGTTTTCTGTATGGGCTGGCCGGACGCGCCGAACGCGCCTTCACCAGGCCGCAGAAAGCCTCCGTTCCGGTGATCTGCATCGGCAACCTGACGGCGGGCGGCAACGGCAAGACGCCGGTCGCCATCGCCGTCGCCCATGTGCTGGCCGGCGCCGGCAGGATTCCGCATTTTCTCACGCGCGGTTACGGCGGCAGCGCCGCGGGACCGCTGCGCGTCGATGCGAAAGCCCACGGGCCGGCGGAGGTCGGCGACGAGGCGCTGCTGCTCGCCCTGAGCGAGCCGACCTGGGTGGCGCGCGACCGGGTCGCCGGGGCGAAGGCGGCGGCGGCGGCGGGGGCGCGCACCGTCGTGCTCGACGACGGCTTCCAGGATCCGCGGCTGGCCAAGGACGTGTCGCTCGTCGTCGCGGACGGCGAAGCGGGCTTCGGCAACGGCCGCATCATTCCGGCCGGGCCCCTGCGCGAAGACGTGGCGGGCGGCCTGCGGCGCGCGAGCGCGCTCGTCATCGTCGGCGCCGATCGCTGGGGGGTGGCCGCGCTCGCGGCGCGCTTCGCGCCGAACCTGCCCGTGCTTACGGCCCGGCTCGAACCCGCGCCCGACGCCGCCCGCCTTGAGGCTACGCGCGTCTATGGCTTCGCCGGCATCGGCATCCCGGAAAAATTCCTCGCCACGCTGCGCGAGATCGGCGCCGAAGTGGCGGGTTTTCGCGCCTTCGACGACCACCACCCCTACACGGCGCGCGATCTTGCGCTGTTGCGTTCGGAAGCGGCGGCGAAAGGCGCGCGCCTGGTCACCACGGCCAAGGACGCAATCCGCCTGCCCGCCGACGCACGGAAAGAAGTCGATGTGGTGGAGGTGACCGCGCGCTTCGCCGACGAGGCGGCGCTGGCCGCCGTACTCGGGATCAGTCCGCGGACGAGGCGCTAGGCGCGGGCATCGGCCCGACGAGAAGTTCCGGATCGAGCCGCGTGAGGAACAGGTTCACGCGCCAGTCGAGATGCGGCGCCGTCACCCGTCCGGTGCCGCCCAGCGTGCCGACCGGCTGGCCCTGCTTCACTGCGTCGCCCGGCTTCACCGTCACGCTTTGCAGGTGCGAATAGACGCTGTTGAGCCCGTAGCCGTGGTCGATCAGGATCGTGCCGCCGGTGAAATAGAGATCGCGTTCGGCCAGCCGCACGATGCCGTCGGCGGCCGCCACCACCGGCGTGCCGACGGGGGCCGCGACATCGACGCCGTAATGGGGCTGGCGCGGCTCGCCGTTCAGTATCCGCTGGCTGCCGTAGACGCCGGAGATTTTCCCCAGCACCGGCCAGATGAAGCCCGTGTCGAACATCGGCCGGTCGGTGTCCCTGAGCCGCGCTTCCTTGATCCTGGCGCCTTCGGCCCTGATGCGCGCGATCGTTTCGGGCGGCGGCGTCACCATCGCGGGCGGCAGCCCATCGATGCGCTGGATCTTCCAGTCGCGCTTGCCGACCGCAAGACGGCGCGTTTCGGACTTGCCGCCCGGCTGCGTGACCACGAGCACGGCTTGCGGTTTCGCGTCGCGGCCGAAGCCCAGAAGAAACCTCCCGTCGGCGCGCACGCGGACCGGCTCGCCGTCGAGCGTCACGCGCGCGCCCGGCGCCGTGCGCCCGGTGACCAGACCGCCCTGCACCATCCGGCCCGAAAGCGTCGCCAGCTCTTCCGAATTTGCGCCCTTGGGCTTGCCGAGCAGGGCCAACGCCAGCATAAGCGCCAGCAGGATCAGAAAATCGCGCTTCGTCCATTTCACAGGAGCCTCCCCTGCGGGCCGTTGTTCCCGCCGTCACCCTTGCGCGCGGCCTTGCCCGCCGGCTTTGCCGCACGTTCGCCGCCCGCCCTGTCGCCCACCTTGTCGCCCGCCTTGCCGCCCGTGCCGATGACGGCAGGCACGGCGCCGTCATGGAAGGCGATTTCCACCGCCTGGCCCGCGCCCGTTTCCGCCGCCGCCATCAGCGGATGCCCCGACGCGTCGCGCACCACGGCGAAGCCACGGGCGAGCACGTTTTCGTAACTGTAGCTCTTGAGCAGCTTGCCGAGATCGACCAGCCGCTGGCCGGCGTCGCGCAGGACCCGCGTTTTTTCGCGCGCCAGTCCGCGCGCGGCGCTCCCGACGCGCTCCGTCCCGTGGCGGATGGTGAGCGTCAGCGCCCGCGGGCTCAATCCCGCCCCCGCCGCGGCGAGACGCCCGGCGCGCTCGGCCGCCAGCGCCGCCATCGCCTGCTGCAATCTTTCCGTCCGGTCGTCGAGCCGTTGCGCCGCGTCTTCGACCAGGCGACGCGGGTTGCCCGCGACGCGCCAGAGCTGGCCCACCCGCTCGCGCGCGTCCGTCACGCGCCGGGTCATGGCGGCAGTCAGCCGCGCGCCTTCCTCGCGCACGGCGGCCAGCAGTTCCATGCGCACCGGCACGGCCATCTCGGCCGCCGCCGTCGGGGTCGGCGCGCGCACGTCGGCGGCGAAGTCGATCAGCGTCACGTCGGTTTCGTGGCCGACGGCGGAGATCAGCGGAATGGCGGATTCGGCCGCGGCGCGCACCACGATCTCCTCGTTGAAGGCCATCAGGTCTTCGAGCGAGCCGCCGCCGCGCGCCACGATGATGACATCGGGCCGGGCGATCGGACCGCCCGCCTTCAAGGCATTGAAGCCGCGGATGCCGGCCGCCACCTGTTCGGCCGCGCCCTTGCCCTGCACGAGGCAGGGCCAGATGACGACATGGCGCGGAAAGCGGTCGGCCAGCCTGTGCAGGATGTCGCGGATGACCGCGCCGGTCGGCGAGGTGACGACGCCGATGACGTCAGGCAGGTAGGGGAGTTCGCGCTTGCGGGACTCGTCGAACAGGCCCTCGGCGGCGAGCTTCTTCTTGCGCTCCTCGATCAGCTTGAGGAGCGCGCCCTCGCCCGCCAGCTCGATGTCCTCGATGATGATCTGGTAGCGCGACTGCGGGCCGTAGGTGGTGACGCGGCCCGTGACGATCACCTCCATGCCGTCCTCGGGCCTCACCGACAGCCGTCCCGCCGTGCCGCGCCAGCACACGCTTGCGATCACCGCGTCGGCGTCCTTGAGGTCGAGATAGACATGGCCCGAGCCCGGCCGGCGCAGGCCCGAGATTTCGCCGCGCACGCGGATGCGCCCGAACGAATCTTCCAGCGTGCGCCTGATGGCGGAGGAAATTTCCGAAACGGTGAGGATCGGCAGGTTGGGCCCGCCGGTGGCCCCGAAATCGGCCGGTCCATCGTCACGCTGCGCGAAATCGGCCATGAAACCCTCTTAAAGGTCGCGGAAAAGATGTTACAAGACCCGTCAAATCGCGCCAAGGATGTTGGAGGGGTCAAGTCATGCGGGTGCTGGTGGTCGGCTCGGGCGGACGGGAACATGCGCTGTGCTGGGCGATTGCCGCCTCCTCCCTGTGCGACACGCTCTACTGCGCGCCGGGCAATGCCGGAATCGCGCGCGAGGCCGAATGCGTCGCCATCAAGGCCGACGACATCCCCGCCATCCGCGCCTTTGCCAGAAAGAACGCCATCGACCTGGTCGTCGTCGGGCCGGAAGCGCCGCTCTGCGCCGGGCTGGTCGATGCCCTGACCGAGGACGGCATTGCCGCCTTCGGGCCGACGGCCGCCGCCGCCCGGCTCGAAGGCTCCAAGGGCTGCACCAAGGATATCTGCGCGAAATATTCGATCCCGACGGCGGCCTATGCGCGGTTCTCCGACCTCGCCCCGGCGCGGGCCTACCTGCAAAAGGTCGGCGCGCCCATCGTGGTCAAGGCCGACGGGCTGGCCGCGGGCAAGGGCGTGATCATGGCCGAAACCATCGATCAGGCCGACGCGGCGCTGGCCGACATGCTGCAATCGGGCGGCTTCGGGCAGGCCGGGGCCGAAGTGGTGATCGAGGAATGGCTGCACGGCGAGGAGGCGAGCTTCTTCGCCCTGGTCGACGGCGATCATGCGCTGCCGCTCGCCTCCGCCCAGGATCACAAGCGCGTCGGCGACGGCGACAGCGGCCCCAACACCGGCGGCATGGGCGCCTATTCCCCCGCGCCCATCGTCACGGACAAGATGGCCGGGCGCGTCATGGACGAGATCATCGGGCCCACGCTGAAGGCGATGCGCGACATGGGCTCGCCCTACAGGGGCGTGCTCTATGCCGGGCTGATGATCACCGACACGGGGCCCAAGCTGATCGAATACAACGCCCGCTTCGGCGATCCCGAATGCCAGGTGCTGATGGCGCGGCTCAAGTCCGACATCCTGCCCGCGCTGATGGCGAGTACGGAGGGCGGATTGAAGAACCTCGACCTGCGCTGGCACGACGACGCGGCGCTCACCGTCGTCATGGCGGCGAAAGGGTATCCGGGCAAGTACGAACAGGGCTCCGAAATTCGCGGGATCGAAGCGGCCGAGGCGATCGACGGCGTGACGGTGTTTCACGCCGGCACGGCGATGAGGGACGGGAAACTCGTCGCCACCGGCGGGCGCGTCCTCAACGTCACCGCGCGGGCGAAGACGATCAGGGAAGCGCAGGCGAAGGCCTACCGGGCGGTCGACTGCATCGACTGGCCGGGCGGCTTCTGCCGAAGGGATATCGGCTGGAGAGCGGTGTAACTACCCTTTAAAAATATGATCCCGATGGTACTTGAGAAAACTTGGGTGAGGTTGCTCGATGGGGTTGTCTGGCAAGATCGCCTGACCGTCCGCATTCAAAAGTCGCAAGGCAGGCTCTGGTATTAGCTTTTCTGCGGCGATAATTCGAAAGTCATCAGTCACCGACACTAATCCGCGGTCGAACATCCAATGGACAGTCTTCGACAAGGCGAGACCGTTTCTCACGGAATCGGGTCTGTTATGCCCTTCCCCGACAGGTTGGATGTGAGCAGCATCGACCTCGGGACGCCCGCCGCCATTGATGATGCATAGCCCAGTCAACGCACAAGTAGAATGATAGGCGCTTCTAACTTGCGCACTAAATTTAGCGTCGCGAAATGGACGACTAACAACTTGTTCGACAATGGGGCGCTCAAATGCGGCAGCCTCTTCCGAGAAGCCTGCCTTATTAGCAGCCCAAGGCTCGAATGAACGACTGAACCCAGCGTTCAGGATTGCATCGAACTCGTAATCAGGAAGGATGCGAACGGATGATTGAAACGCGCCGCCGCGAGTAAGGGACCTTTCGTAATAACCTGTGGCGTGCCTAAAACTTACGGGCCAATCAAAATTCAAATATTCTGCTACGTCCGCATAGTAATGGTTATCAAGCTCCAGGTCTGGCCGAATACCTGTTACTCGGGCGACAGCAAAATAAGATTTTCGCCCTTTGCGACCAGAACCCGACCCCGTCTTTTCAGGCTCGTAATAAATGATGAAATCATTGATTACCTGCTTAACACGATCCAAGTACATTTTTGGAAAGTGGTACCACCTTTCGGGCACGTCCTTGTAGGAGGAGTTGATTCGGGTGGTGAAGACCGCTTTCGCCATCACCGCCGCTCCCGGAAGAAATCCTTCAGCAACTCGCCGCATTCGGTTTCGCGCAAGCCCCCGATGACCTCGGGCGCGTGGAAACAGGTCTTCTGCGCGAAGATTCGGGGGCCGTGGTCCACCGCTCCCCCCTTGGGATCGGCCGCCCCGTAATAGAGCCGGCGCAGGCGGGCGAAGCTGATCGCCTGGGCGCACATCGGGCAGGGTTCCAGCGTCACGTAGAGATCGCAGTGGGTGAGGCGCGCGGCCCCCGCCTTCCTCGCCGCCGCGCGGATCGCCCGCATTTCCGCATGCGCCGTGGGATCCTGGGCGGAGCGCGTCAGGGTGTGGCCGCGCCCGAGGACTTCGCCCGTCCGCCCGTCCCCCACCACGGCGCCGACCGGCACTTCGCCCGCGCGGCCGGCGCGCGCCGCGAGCGCCAGCGCCCGGCCCATGTAATCGGGGCGCCGTTCGGTCCGGGCGGGCTTGCCGGGCGGCTTCCGGGGGGACGTTTTCTTCGGCTTCGGCATGGCGGGAGCCTGCCCCGGGAGGCGATTGCGCGCAAGGGGCAACGGCCCTAATCTCGCGCCGATGAACGAGCCAGCCCGCAATCGCCCGCGCGCCAAGCGCCCTGTCATCGGCCTGACCCTGGACGCCGAGGAGGCGGGCGGCTATTCGAAATTCCCGTGGTACGCGCTGCGGCAGAACTACTGTTCTTCGATCGCGGGCGCCGGCGGCCTGCCGCTGGCGCTGCCGCACGAGGCGGAGCTTGCCGCCGACATGATCGAAGAGATCGACGGGCTGATCGTCACCGGCGGCGCCTTCGACGTCGATCCCGCGCTGTTCGGCGAAATGAGCCGCCACGAAGCCGTGACCCTGAAACCGGGCCGCACCGATTTCGAGATGGCGGTGACGCGCGCCGCACTCGCCGCCAATCTTCCCGTGCTCGGCATCTGCGGCGGCGAACAATTGCTCAACGTCGCGCTGGGCGGCACGCTGATCCAGCACATTCCCGACAGTGTCCCCGGTGCGCTCGCCCACGAGCAGCCCAACCCGCGCGACCAGGCGGGCCACGACATCGACATCGTGCCGGGCACCAGGCTTGCGGCCATCGTCGGCGCGGCGCGCATGTCGGTCAATTCGGCCCATCATCAGGCCGTGCGCGACGTCGGCCCCGGTATCGTGGTGAACGCTCGCGCGCCCGACGGCGTGATCGAGGGGATCGAGGATCCGTCGCGCCCGTTTTGCATCGGCGTCGAATGGCATCCCGAATTCCTGATCGACCCGGGCGACAGGCGTCTGCTGGCCGCCTTCATCGAAGCCTGCACGGCGCGGGTGGAGGCCTGAGATGGACGACGGCGCCCCTTCGCCCCATCCGGGCGAACGCATCGCCAAGCGCATCGCGCGGGCGGGCGTGTGTTCGCGCCGCGACGCGGAGCGGCGCATCGGCGAGGGCCGCGTGCGGGTCAACGGCGCCGTCATCAGGAGCCCGGCGCTCAACGTCACCGACGCGGACCTGGTCGAGGTCGACGGCGTGCCGCTCGCGGCGCCGGAACGCCCGCGGCTTTTCCGCCTGCACAAGCTGCGCGGACGCATCACCACGGCGCGCGATCCCGAAGGCCGCCCGACCATCTTCGACGACCTGCCCAAACGCCTGCCCCGGCTGGTCACCGTCGGAAGGCTGGACTTCAACACCGAAGGCCTGCTTCTGCTGACCAACGACGGCGAGCTCGCGCACATGCTGGAACTGCCCGAAACCGGATGGATGCGCCGCTACCGCGTGCGCGCCTTCGGCCGCGTCGACGAACTGGCGCTCGCCCGGCTCGCGCACGGGCTGAGCATCGAAGGCATCAACTACGGCCCGGTCGAAGCGACGCTCGACAGTCGTACCGGCGACAATTCGTGGCTTTCCATCGGCATCCGCGAAGGCAAGAACCGCGAGGTTCGCAAGATCCTTACCTACCTCGGCCTCACCGTGAACCGGCTGATCCGCGTCGCCTTCGGGCCGTTCCAGTTGGGCAACCTGGCGCCCGGCACGGTGCGCGAGGTGCCGCAGAAGGTGCTGGTCGAGCAGTGCGGCCACCTGATGGACAAGGACTGGCTCACCCAGGCCCCCGCACCGCTTCCCAGGCCGCCGCACACGAAGGGCGGGCGAGGCAAGCGCCCGGCGCGCCGGCGCGGCGCCGCCTGACATGCGCATCGTCGCCGGACGTTTTCGCGGCCGCCTGCTGAAGGCGCCGCGCGGGCGGACCACCCGGCCCACCGCCGACCGCGCGCGCGAAGGGCTGTTCAACATCCTGGCCCACGGCGGGGCCGGCATCGGCGGCGGCTCGGCGATCGAAGGCGCCCATGTGCTGGAGGCCTTCGCCGGGACCGGCGCCTTTTCCTTCGAGGCGATCTCGCGCGGCGCGGTGATGGCGACCCTGCTCGATCTCGACGAAGCGGCGCTGGAAGCGGCGCGCGAGAACGCAAGCACGCTCGGCGTGCGCGATGCCGCCCATATCCTGCGCATGGATGCCCTGCGCCCGCGCGCGGGCGAGCGCCTTCACGATCTCGTCTTCCTCGATCCGCCCTACGGCTCGAAGCTCGGCGCCAAGGCGTTGCAGGCGCTTGCCCGCAAGGGCTGGATCGCCGTGGGCGCGCTCGTCATCATCGAGGTGGCGGCGAAGGAGGAATTCACCCCGCCCGCGGGCTTCACGGAGATTTCCGAACGCGTCTTCGGCGCGGCGCGCTTCGTCTTCATGCGCTATGAAGGCGGCGGCGCCGCAGAAGCCCCTTAACGCCGGCCGAACAGCTTTTCGATCTCGGCGCGGTCGAGCGCGACGAAGGTCGGCCGTCCGTGGCCGCATTGCGAGGCGTTGGGCGTCGCCTCCATCTCGCGCAGAAGCGCGTTCATCTCGGCGGCATTGAGCCTGCGCCCGGCGCGCACCGAGGAATGGCAGGCCATGGTGGCGCAGACCGTTTCGAGCTTTTCGGTCAGCGCCAGGCCCTGATCCATTTCGGCCAGTTCGTCGGCCAGGTCGTTGAGCAGGTCCTTGACCGCCACTTCGCCGAGCAGCGCCGGCGTCTCGCGCACCACGACGGCGCCGTTGCCGAAGGGCTCGATCAAAAGGCCGATCCGCTCGAGTTCGCCGGCGCGCGCGAGCAGCCGTTCCGCCGCGCGCGGCTCCATGTCCACCACTTCGGGGATCAGCAGAAGCTGGCGGGCGACGCCCTTGCCGGCAAGCGCCGCCTTGATGCGCTCGAAGACGAGGCGTTCGTGCGCCGCATGCTGGTCGACGATGACCATGCCGTCCGGCGTCTCGGCGACGATGTAGGTGCCGAACAACTGGGCGCGCGCCGCGCCCAGCGGATAGTCGGCCCCGGGCGGCGGCTCGGCCGCGGTCGCGGGGGCGGCCGGGGCAAAGCCTGCGCCCGCGTCGCGGGCGGGCAGCGGCGCCTGGAAGCGGGCGGCGTCTTCGAAAAAGCCGCGCGGGCGCGCGACCGCCGATGACGGCGGCGGCGCGTAGGTCGCGCCGGGACG
>CAXRES010000043.1:0-3224 GCA_964229575.1 Alphaproteobacteria bacterium | reverse complement strand
CGCCATTCGGTTGACGAGAACATGGCGGAGGGGCTCTCTTTCGAAGACAGCCTTGCAGTTGCGCGGGTTTTTGAATCCTCCGGTCTGATCGACTTTTTCAACGTCACTTTCGGCAGCATGGATTCAGAACGGGCGTTGGCGGAAGAGAACATGCCCGGCATGGCAACTGGCCTAGCGCCCTGGCTTAAGCCCGTGGGGGCTTTCAAGCGAGAGGTGTCATTGCCAGTGTTCCACGCCGCGCGCATCTCCGACATCGCCACGGCCCGCCACGCGATACAGGAAGGCCTGCTCGATCTCGTCGCGATGACGCGCGCCCATATCGCCGACCCGCATATCGTCAAGAAGATCGAGGCCGGCGAGGAAGATCGGATCAGGCCCTGCGTCGGGGCCACGCATTGCATGACCGGCTATCGCCCGGCTTGTATTCACAACGCCTCCAGCGGTCGGGAACAGAACTTGCCGCATCTTGTGCCGGTCTCCCCGTCGCCGGGACGGAAGGTGGTCGTGGTCGTGGGCGGCCCGGCCGGGCTCGAGGCCGCGCGGACCTGCGCCTTGCGTGGGCACAAGGTCGTGCTGCTGGAAGCCGCGCCCAAGCTCGGTGGGCAAGTTCTGCTCGGCGCACGGGGGAGCTGGCGAGGCGATCTGATCGGCGTAGTCGATTGGCGCGCGCAGGAGATCGAGGCGCTGGGTGTCGACATCCGTCTTAACACCTTTGCTGACGCCGAAGACGTGCGGCGCCTCGGTCCCGACTGCGTCATCGTGGCGACAGGCGGCATACCTGATATCGACTGGGTCGACGGGGCGGAATTATGCACTTCCGCGTGGGATTTGCTGTCTGGCGCCGTGCCGCCCGGGGACACTGTAATCGTCTACGACGGCACGGGCCGGCACCCTGCGCCGCAGGTGGCAGACCATTGCGCCGGTATGGGCAAGGACGTCACGCTGATGGCTCTCGACGGATCGTTCGTCCCGGAACTGGCTTACGCCGAACGGGTCAGCTGGAAAAAGCGGCTCTATGCCCAGGCTGTCCCGGTTCATTTCGATCTTCGGCTGACTGGGGTGCGCCGCGAGGATAACCGCCTGTGCGCGGAGTTCATCAACGAGGTCACAGGTCAGTCGGATTCCAGAACCTGCGATCAGCTTGTCGTGGAACACGGCACAATACCGGCCAACGAAATTTTCCACGACCTGCGCGGACTGTCGTTGAATGACGGTGTGACGGATATCGACAAACTGCTCTCCGGAACGCCAATGATCGACGACCCGAAGGCGCTGAGGGTAGGGGAGGCGTTCGAGCTCCACCGGATCGGCGACGCGGTCGCAAGCCGCAACATTCACGCCGCCGTGCTGGATGCCTTCCGGCTTTGCCGGGTCATTTGAACCGTGCCGCGCCGGGTTACGGCTCCGACGCTGCCCCCCGCTCGACGCGGGCAGTCCATACGGCCCGGCCGCCGGACACAACCATGGCGGCGACCACGGCCTTGATCACGTCGCCGAACAGGAAAGGGCTGACCCAAGATGCCCAAACATGGGTCGCCGAAACGCCGACCCATTTTCCACTCACTCCTGTCAATTCGGCAACTGCCATCGGCCATGCCGCGCCGGGGAGGTAAAGCAGGCCTGCGATGACGACACAGCACAGCGCCGTCGTCACGAAACCGCGCGCAAGGCCCCTGTCGGCTGCCAGCCCGGCCAGCCACGCCATGCCGGCGAAGCCGAACAGGAACCCTGCGGTCGGCCCGATCAGCGCGGGCGCCGACGCACCACCGGCAAAGACCGGCAGACCCATCGCACCCTCGGCCAAGTACAGCGCCAGCGTCGCCGCCCCGAGACGCGCGCCGAATGTCAGGCCGACGATCAGGATCGCCAGCGTTTGCAAAGTCATGGGCACCGGGTAGAAGGGCACCGAAACTTGCGCCGAAAGGGCGATTAACGCCGTGCCGCCCAGGGCCAGGAGCGCCATCTTCAGAAACGCCGCCCGCCCCGTCGCGGACCTGGCAAGAACCGTATCAACCATCTGGGATAATTCCTTTCCTGTCAGAAGCCAATGCCACGCGCGCCCCTCAGGCGATCGAGAGGATTTTCCGCGCCTCGGCCGGTGTTGCCACCGGGCGTTCGTATTGCTCGCAAAGCTCCGCCGTCCGCCGCACCAGCGCGGCATTCGACGGCGCCAGCGTTTCACGGTCGAGCCGGATATTGTCTTCCAGCCCAGTGCGGCAATGCCCACCTCCGGCGATGCACCATTCGTTCAGCGTGATCTGGTTCGGTCCGATCCCTGCCGCGCACCAATCCGCATCCGGCACCAGCCGCTCGACCGTCTTCACGTAGAAATCGAACACCTCGCGGTCGACCGGCATCGCGTTCTTCACCCCCATCACGAACTGGATGTAAAGCCGCCCCGGAATGCGCCCGTCCCGGTTCATCGCCGCCGCGTGAAAGATATGTCCAAGGTCGAAGGCCTCGATCTCGGGCTTGATGCCATAGGTCCGCATCTCCCCGGCCAGCCAGTCGATCAACTCGGGCGGATTCTCGTAGACCCGGCCGGGAAAGTTGTTCGACCCGGTCGTCAGCGACGCCATGTGCGGGCGCAGCGACAGCATCGCGCCCCTTGCCTCGCCCGCGCCCGTCCGACCGCCGGTCGAGAACTGGATGATCATCTCCGGACAGTGCTTCTCCAACCCCTCCTTCAGCCGCGCGAACTTCTCCGGGTCCGAGGTCGGCGTCTCGTCGGCATTGCGCACATGGCAATGCGCGATCGTGGCGCCCGCCTCAAAGGCCTCATGGGCCGATTCCACCTCTTCCTCGATGCTGATCGGTACCGCCGGGTTGTCCGACTTGCGCGCGACCGAGCCATTGAGGGCGACGCAGATGATGCAGGGTTTCGACATGTCCTGTCCTTCTCGAAACTGTTGCAAAAAGCGGTCCGTCCCCGGCTCAGCCCGGCTCGACTGCGAAAATCATCTGCCCGTATTCGACAAGCTGCCCGTCCTGCGGTCCGATCTGGGTGATCGTCCCCGCCACCTCGGCATGGACCGTGGTGAACAGCTTCATCACCTCGATCACGCAGATCGGGTCGCCCACGTTCACCTTGGTGCCGACCTCCACGAAAGGCGGGTCCTCGGGCGAGGGCGCGCGATAGAACGTGCCCACCATCGGTGCGCTGATGATCTCCTCGCCCTCCGTTGCACCGGATGACGACGGCGGCGCCGCCTGCGCGGCGGCCG
>CAXRES010000042.1:0-4998 GCA_964229575.1 Alphaproteobacteria bacterium | reverse complement strand
AAGGCGGGTTTTTCCATGCGTGTTCGCCGCGATCATGGCCATGTGTGTCGCCGGCCTGACGGCCCGGGCGCAGTCCGTGACCGTAGACGCCGACGATATCGGCGGCACCGTCACCAGCCCCAAGGGGCCGGAGGCGGGTGTGTGGGTCATCGCCGAAACCCGCGATCTGCCGACGCGCTACATCAAGATCGTCGTCACCGACGACCAGGGCCGTTATGTGATTCCCGATCTGCCCAGGGCGACCTACGACGTCTGGGTGCGCGGCTACGGCCTCGTCGATTCGCCGAAGGTCAAGGCTGCTCCCGGGCAGAACCTCGATCTCAACGCGGTCGTGGCGCCGAACGCCGCGGCCGCGGCCGAGTACTACCCGGCGATCTACTGGTATTCGATGCTGAAGATTCCGGGCAAGGACCAGTTCGGCGGCAAGAGCGACATTCCCGCGAACGTGAAGCAGGAAGAGTGGCTCAACACGATGAAGAACAACGGCTGCATCGGCTGTCACCAGCTCGGCCAGAAATCGACGCGCACCATTCCGAAGGAATTCGGCACGTTTGCCTCAGGCGAAGAGGCATGGGCACGGCGTGTCCAGTCCGGTCAGTCGGGCGAATCGATGGTCAACAACCTGATGGGAAAGTTCAACGGCACGCCGCTCAAATATTTCGGCGAGTGGACGGATCGGGTCGCCAAGGGCGAATTGCCGCATGCCACGCCGCCGCGCCCGCAGGGCGAGGAGCGTAATATCGTCGTAACGCTGCGCGAATGGATGAACGAAAAGCAGTACCTGCACGACCTGATCGCGAGCGACCGGCGCTATCCGACGGTCAATGCCAATGGACCGCTTTACGGCTCGCCGGAATATTCCTCCGACAACATGCCGATCCTCGATCCGGTCAAGAACACGGTCAGCTACTTCCGCATGCCGACCACGGCCGATACGCCCGAAGCGCTTGGTCCCGGACATGCCGCAAGCAAGGAGCCGCTGCAACCCTCTGCCTACTGGGGCAGCGAAAAGATATGGGATACCAGGGCCAACAACCACAACGCCATGCTGGATCGCAAGGGCAGGGTATGGATGGCCGCCACCGGCATGGGGCCGGACAATCCGGCCTTCTGCAAGAAGGGCTCCAGCCACCCGTCGGCCAGGCTGACGCCGCAGGACAAGACCAGCCGCCGCGTCACCATGTACGATCCCAAGACCGGCAAGTACCTTGCGATCCCGACCTGCTTCCAGAGCCACCATCTGCAGTTCGGCTATGACGCCAATGAAACGCTGTGGATGAGCGGCGGGCGCAATGTGCTCGGCTGGATCAACACCAAAATGCTCGACGAGACCGGAGATCTGGAAAAATCGCAGGGCTGGACGGCCTTCGTGCTCGACACCAACGGCAACGGCAAGCGTGACGCCGCGGTCGGTCCCAAGGACAAGGTCGACCCGACGAAGGACAAGACCATCAACGCGGGCTACTACGCGGTCATGCCGCACCCGACCGACGGGTCGGTGTGGGGCACCGTGCGTTCCTTTCCCGGCGCGGTGATCCGCGTCCAGCCCGGCGCCAGCCCGCCGGCAACGGCGCTGACCGAAATCTACAATGTCCCGGCGCCCGGATTCGGCCCGCGCGGCGGCGACATCGACAAGGACGGCGTCGTCTGGGTTTCGCTCGCGTCTGGCCATCTCGGCGCGTTCGACCGCCGCAAGTGCAAGGGGCCGCTCAACGGTCCGAAGGCGACGGGCAACCATTGCCCGGAAGGCTGGACCTTCCACAAGTATCCCGGTCCGGGCTTCCAGGGGCTTGGCGACAACAGCGCCGAGAGCAGCTATTACTCCTGGGTCGACCAGCACAACACCTTCGGCCTCGGCGAAAACGTGCCGATGTCGACGGGCAATCTCAACGACGGCCTGATCGCCCTCAAGGAGGGCAAGATGATCGTCCTGCGCGTGCCCTATCCGCTCGGCTTCTACGCCAAGGGATTCGACGGCCGCATCGACGATCCCAAGGCAGGCTGGAAGGGACGCGGCCTGTGGACCACCAACGGCGACCGCACGCCGTGGCTGATCGAGGGCGGCAAGGGGACGAAGCCTCTTGCCGCGCACTTCCAGCTGCGGCCCAGTCCGCTGGCGAAGTAACGGCGACGTCTTGAACGATGCGCCCGCCCGCGGGCGGGCGCATCGCCGACGATGTTTTCGCCTGAAGACACCTTTCGCCTGAATAAGGGGGCGACGTGCTGACCTTCCTGCTCATCCTGCATGGCCTTCTGGCGCTGGCGTTGCTCGGCGCGCTCACGCACCAGGCCCTTGCCGTGCTGTGGCCGGGACGCAAGGGGGCGGGGTTCGTCCAGTCGTTTCGCGCCGTTTCCGGCGGCGTTTACGCCAATGCCTGCGTGAGTCTGTATCTGGCGACTTTCGCTCTCGGCGCGTGGATCTATCCGCCCTACCGCGTCGCGGTACGGGTCTGGATCGAACGGGCCCGCCTGTTCGAGGTGAGCGGCCTGTTCGAATTCAAGGAGCAGGTCTTCGCCATCGGGCTCGGTCTCCTGCCTCTCTACTGGCTCCTGTGGCGGCGCGGCCAGGACCAGTCGCTTTCCCGCGCCCGCGCGTGGGTCACGGCGATCCTGTGCCTGTCCGTCTGGTACGGGTTGATCGCCGGGCACATCATCAACAATGTCAGGGGCATGTTCGGCGCATGAACGCGATCCGCTCCGCCGTCGTCTTTGCCGCCGTCTGGGCGGTTGCCTACGTCGTCAGCGTGGAACTCAACCTCGCGGCCTTCACCTACCATCCCCGCGAAAATCTTTGGGTATGGGGGGTGAGCGCCCCGCGCAACGGTCCGGCGATGTATTACTACGGCTGGCTGGCGACGGCGGCGCTCGCAGCCTTGGGCGCCACCGTCGCCTTGCAGCCGCTGCTGCGCCGCATCGCGGTGCCGTTATGGCTCGGCTGGGCGGTGCCGCTCTTCTGCATCCTGTCTTTCCTGTGGTTCCTGCGCGCCTTCTTCTGGCGCTGATCGGACGCGCGGATGCGATCAGCGGCCGTCATCCTTGCCATCGTCGTGCTTGCCGCCGCGCGACCGCTCGCCGCGGGCGAGGCCGACATGGAGGCCGGCATTCACGACCCCACTCTCGGACCGCATTATTTCGGCGAAGCGCGCGACGTGGCGGGTCTGAAGCCGCTGGAAGACGTGCGGATCGGCGTGCGCGCCAAGGGCGCTCTCCTGCCCATGTTCGTCGAAACCGACCATGACGGTCGCTTCCGCCTGCAGGGCTTCGCCAGGAGCATCGACCCCGACACGGTCCAGTTCACCTGCGGCAAGGAGGGCTACAAGGTGATCGCCCTCGAGCGCCGGCGGATCGGCAAGTCGCCCGACGCGCCGACGGAAGTCGAGTGTCTGCTCGAAAGGGACTGATCCGGGCGCTGCTTGCGGCGCTCCTCCTGTTCGCGCCGGCGAGCCTGTCGGCGGAGCCGGCCGATCTCATCGTCGCCAACGCAAAAATTCGTGTCGAGGACGGCCGTTTCCAGAGCGCCCTTGCCGTGCGTGACGGAAGGTTCGTCGCCTTCGGCGACGCCGCCGCGATCGCGGCCCTGCGCGGCCCTAAGACGAGGCTGATCGACGCCGGCGGCCGCACGGTCATTCCCGGCCTGATCGATTCGCACATTCATGCCATACGCGCCGGTCTCACCTTCGACAGCGAGGCGAGTTTCGAAGGAACGCGCAGCATCGACGAGGCGATGGCGCGCATCGCCGCCGCGTCCGCCAGGGCGCCAAAGGACGGCTGGATTATCGTCGCCGGGGGGTGGACGCCGCAGCAGTTCGCCGAAAACCGCCGCCCGACGCTGGCGGAAGTCGCGCGCGCCGCGGCAGGGCGGCCGGTCTACCTTCAGCTTTTCTACCGGGCGGTCCTGCTCAATCGCGAGGGGATCGAGGCGCTCGGCCGCGCGCGTGACGGGCTGCCGGCGGGTCTGGCGGAGGAGATCGGCGCTGACGGTCGATCGACCGGCTGGATATCGGGCCATTCGCGGGCGGTGACGGCGCTGTACGAGCGGTTGCCCAGGCCCTCGTTCGAACGCCAGGTCGCGGGCACGCGCGCCTTCTTCGCCGCGCTCAACCGTTTCGGCGTCACCGGGGTGATTGATCCCGGCGGGCACAACCTCGTGCCCGAACAATATGCGGCGTTGTTCCGCCTGTGGCGCGAGGGCGGCCTCAGCCTGCGCGTCGCCTATTCGATCTGCGCGCCTACGCCGGGCAGGGAGCTTGAGGAATACAAGGCCTACACGCGCTTCCTGCCGAGCGGGACGGGCGACGACTGGCTGCGATTCAACGGCATCGGCGAACGCGTGACCTGGGGGCTCTACAACAACGATGCGCCGCAGGCGGCCGAGATCGCGGCGTTCGAATCGGTCGCGCTATGGGCGGCGCGGCAAGGGCACACGCTGACGATGCATTGGAACAGGGACGCATCCGTCCATCATCTGCTCTCCATATTCGAGCGGGTGAATGCCAGGGTGCGGCTCGCGCCGCTGCGCTGGTCGGTGGCACACCTGCACGATGCGACGCCCGCCACGCTCGCGCGCATGAAAGCGCTCGGGCTCGGCTGGCTGAGCCAGGATGCGCTTCATTTCGCCACGGCCGACTATCTCGCCAAAATGCCGCAGGGCCGCCGGCAGGCCTCCCCGCCGCTGGTCAGCGCCCTGCGCCTTGGCCTGCCGGTGGGGGCGGGCACCGACGCACACCGGGTGATGAGCTACAATCCCTTCGTCGCCCTGCAGTGGATGCTTGACGGGCGCACGGTCGATGGAAGGCCGACGCGCGAAGCGCAGGAGATTCCCGACCGTGCCCGGGCCCTGCAGATGTGGACGAAAGGCAGCGCCTGGTTCGCCTTCGACGAAGATCGCCGCGGTACGCTCGCACCGGGCAGGCTTGCCGATTTTGCGGTGTTGTCGCAGGACTATTGGAGCGTTCCCGTGGGCGAGATTGGCAAGATAGCTGCGCAGATCACGGTGGT
>CAXRES010000041.1:0-23444 GCA_964229575.1 Alphaproteobacteria bacterium | reverse complement strand
CCCGACGTGCGCATCGACCTCGCCATAGGGTCCGATCACGAAAACCTTCTCCGCGATGGCTATGACCTCATCATCAAGACATCGGACCTGCAGGATTCGAGCCTTGATAGCAGGGACTTCGGATCCGTGCGTCATTTGATTGTCGCCGCGCCATCCTATCTCGATCGGGCGGGCACGCCGCAACAGCCGGCCGAACTTGCAAGCCATGAATGCCTGATTCAATACGGCTGGCGGCCCGCCAACGAATGGTACTTCATCGGGCCCGCCGGCCTTTACGAGGTGAAGGTCGATGGTAGCTTCAAGAGCACCAGCGCCATGGCCATCCGTCATGCTGCCCTGAGCGGGCTGGGCATTGCCCGTCTGCCTGAATACGCCCTCGACCGCGAAGCCCGGCGTGATCTAAAGGTGATATTCGAGGACTGTGTCGCGCCGATGCGGATGTTGAAGGCATTTTTCCCGAGGGCAAAGAATATTCCGGCCAAGGTGAGTGCCTTCCTGGAGTGTTTGGGTAGCATCGGCCCTCTTGAGCGGGATCAGCGGAATTGATGCCCGCCGGTGCGGTCGTGTGAATCCCTAGAAAAACAATGCCTTACAGAAATGGATTACAAGTAACTATCGCCGCGGGAATCTGTCCGTAGCGTGTAGACGCAATTGTATTTTGTCCTCATGGGGGGTTATCAGATGCCCCGCCAGTCGATAGGCTGCTCCCCAAGTAATGAAGAAGGGCTTGCAGGCACGGGGGCGAACCCTCGGTCTAGCGGCCCCGGTTCGAGGCCGAAGGTTTCGAAATCAGAGAGTGTACTGGGATGCTGCGGCGGTCATTTGCCCCTGCTTTCAGGGGTTGTGTGTCAATTCCACAGCGATAAAACCCCTGCGGGGTTCCGTCGGTGCTGCCGGCCCGTGTCCCGCAATACCTGATTCTTTATCCCGGCGTCATCGGTGGCTTGCGTCTGTGAACCGGATGCGGCGAGAAGTGGCTCTAGTCTACTGGACCGAGGCAAGAACTCAGTCGCGGGGGTGATAAAGCAGCATGGCGAAACGTCAGAGAATTTCCGGTGCGGGAATCCCGGAGCATCCCCAGCCCTTTTCGGCGGCGCTCAGGATCGGCAACATGATCTTCACATCCGCCTTCGGTGGCCAGGTCGCCGCGACCGGCAAGTCGCCCGACGATCCGCGCGAGCAGATCGCCCAGGCCTTCGCCAACATGAAGGCGATCGTCGAAAAAGGCGGCGGCAAGATCGGCGATATCGCCAAAGTCACGGTCTATCTCAAGGATCGCAAGGACCGCGATCTGGTCAATGATGAATGGGTGAAGATGTTCCCCGACGAGAACGACCGGCCCTGCCGCCATACGGTGGCCGGCGACATGCAGGGCAACCGCATCATCCAGATGGAATTTGTCGCCGTCGTCGCATAGGCGACGGTCCGGGAGGAATATCGTGGCGGATAAAAAGCTCAAGCTCGGGTTCATCGGCCTCGGCCAGGCGACCAGCAAGGTCATGGCGCGGCGCGACGAAATTGACACGCTGCCCTATACGATTACCGATGCCTGCGACTTGCGCCCGCATGCGCTCAATGCCTTCCAGAAGGAATTCGGTGGCAAGATTTTCAATAGCCCGGAAGACCTGTGCCGGCAGTCCGACATTGATGTGGTCTATATCGCGACTCCGGCAGAGTTTCATCGTGAGCATGTCGAGATCGCGGCAAAATACGGCAAACACATAGTTGTTGAAAAGCCCATGGCGCTATCGCTGGCCGATTGCGAGGCGATGATCAAGGCGACAGAGGCGGCAGGGGTCAGGATGCTGGCCGGTCATACCCACAGTTTCGACGCCCCGATCCGCAAGATGCGTGAAATCATCCGCGGCGGTTCGATTGGCGACGTGCTGATGATCAATTCCTGGAACTTCAACGATTTCAACCATCGCTCAAGGCTGACATCGGAACTCAAGACAACCCACGGCCCGATCTATAACCAGGGTCCGCATCAGGTGGACGTGGTGCGCCAGTTGGGTGGCGGTATGGTCAGGTCGGTCAAGGCCAAGGCGATCATGGATAGCCTGTCGGAAACCGAAGGCGGCTGGAGCTGCTTCATGGAGTTTGAAAATGGCGCCGCGGCAACGCTCGTCTATGACGGTCGCAGCCTGTTCGACACATCCGAGCTTTTCTGGTGGATCGGTGAGGGCGGCGATGCGCGCCCGCCCGAAACCAACATGAAACAGCGCCAGAAATACAGCCGTCTCAAGGGGCTGAGTGGCGCTGAAATGGAGCGTGAACTCGACCGCCAGAAAGAACAGGGCCGGTACGGCGCTCAGGACTTTGTCCAGCGCGGCGGCGGCGAAACCCGTCACCAGCCGTTCTTCGGCCTGACAGTGGTGAGTTGCGACCGTGGCACCATGCGCCAGAGCCGCGATGGCGTCATCGTCTATGGCGAGGATGGACCGCAGGAGGTTCGTCTTGAGCATGATCTGCACGGCCGCGCCGCGGAATTGAAGGAAATCTACGGTGGCATCGTCGAGGATCGGCCGATCTTCCATGACGGCTACTGGGCATTGGCGACCTTGGAAGTGTGCAAAGCTATTGCGGAATCCGTGCGGGAGAGCAGGGAAGTGCATCTGACCCGCCAGGTACCGGTGCGCGAATGACGGCGCGCTGGACCGGGGTCGAGGCAGGCGGCGGATCGGGGCCAAAAATGGGCAGGCTGAGGCTGAGTTTCATTTCAAGCAAGAACGAACGCGTGGCGCCACTGTTCGACGGTCGCGTGCAGGTCGAGGGCGTTGAGTTGATTGCCACCGCTTCCGATCCGTCGGAAACCTTTTGGCGCCAACTCAACTTCCAGGAATTCGAGGTGGCCGAGATGTCGCTCTCGTCCTACCTCATCGCCAGGTCCAACGGTATGGACATGATCGCGATTCCGGCATTTCCGGGGCGCCGTTTCATGCATACACAGCTTTCCTATCACGTCGATTCGGGCATCAGGGACGCGCGCGACCTTGCCGGAAAGCGCGTCGCCATGGGCGAATACCAGCAGACCGCGGCCCTGTGGAACCGCGGCATTCTCGAGCACGATTTCGGCGTGTCCCAGTACAAGGTGCACTGGTTCATGGAGCGTTCCGAAGCCTTGAGCCACGGCGGGGCCACCGGCTTTACGCCGCCGGAAGGAATTTCCTTTCAGCGTATCCCCGATACCGAAAGCATGGCCTCGATGCTGGTGGCCAACAAGATCGACGTTGCCCCGGTGACGCGCGCATTCCGGCGCGATTCGAACATGATTGACCGCTCTACCCAGATTCGCGCAAGGGAAGGAGACTGGAGCAAGGTCAAGCCGCTGTTTCCCGATCGCATCGCCGAGGGGGAGCGGTTCTTTCGCAAGCACGGCTACATTCCGGCCAACCATGCCTACATCATTCGTGGCGACGTTTACCGGCAGTATCCGTGGCTCGCGATCAATCTCTACAAGGCCTTCGTGGAAGCCAAGGAGATGGCGCAAGAGGCACTGGCCGACAGCATTCCTTCCGGACTCGTCTTCGGCCCCGAGTACCTCGCGCGCACGCGCCAGATTTTTGGGGCCGACCCGTACCCGTACGGGATCAAGGCAAATCGCGGAATGTTGCAAACCATCATCGATTATTCATTTGAACAGGGCCTGACCAGGCAGAAACAGAAGATCGAGGATCTGTTCGCACCGAGCACACTCGACCTCTAGACCAGACTTTGTGCGGGTGGCGTAAGCGTAACGGCGGAGACCGGGAAGATAACGACAAGGTGACATGAAGGGAGTGGGTCATGCTGAGCGCTGAAGTGAATGAGATGCTGACGCGAGTGGGGCCGGGAACGCCGATGGGCGAGTTGATGCGCCGTTATTGGCATCCTGTTGCGACCTGCCAGGAACTCAAGAAGAACCCGGTCAAGGCGGTACGGATTCTGGGTGAATCCCTGACACTCTACCGTGATCGGCAGGGCCGTCTCGGCCTGATCGGGGAACGGTGTCCGCATCGCGGGGTCAACCTCTGTCGCGGCATCCCCGAGAACGAGGGCCTGCGCTGCCCCTATCATGGCTGGATGTTTGATGGCACGGGCCAGTGTATCGACCAGCCTTGCGAAGACCCGGACGCAAAGTTCAAGGACAAGATCAAGCTGCCGTCCTATCCGGTGCAGGAACTGGGCGGATTGATCTGGGCTTACCTGGGGCCGCAGCCGGCCCCCTTGCTGCCACGCTGGGACTTGTTTGTTCACGACAACGCATTTCGCCAGATCGGCACTACGGTAGTGCCCTGCAACTGGTTGCAGTGTCAGGAGAACTCGGTCGATACCGTTCACGTCGAATGGTGCCACGGCCGCGTCGGAATGTATGCGCTGGAGCGTAAGGGAATTACTGATCCGCGCCAATTCGAGCGGTTCGAGCGTATCGGCCGCAAGCACACCAAGATCGATTTCAAAGTGACCGAGTTCGGCATCCAGAAACTGCGTTTGCGTGAAGGCGAGGATGAAGCGACGGCCGAGGGCTGGATCACCGGGCATCCGCTGGTTTTCCCCAATTATGTGCGCGTCGGACAGCTTGGTTATTCGGAATTCCAGATCCGCGTGCCGATGGACGATACCCACACCTGGCACCTTGGATACCAGATCTATCTGCCGGGATCGGCGGTGAAGGTGCCCGAGCAGGATCCGGTTCCCTGTTATGAAGTGCCGATCGAGGACTTGCCCGACTTCGTTCTGGGGCAGGACCTGATGTGCTGGACGGCCCAGGGGCCTCTGTTCGACCGCTCAACCGAAAATCTCGGCCGCTCCGACCGGGGTCTGGTGTTGTTCCGCAAAATGCTGATGGAGCAGATCAAGATCGTCCAGCAGGGCGGAGATCCCATGAACACTTTCCGCGACCCGGAAAAGAACAAGTACATCGATCTTTCGCTTGAGGATTACGGTGACCTTTCCGAATACCGCAAGGGATCCGTCTACTACATGAACGTCGGCAATCTCAGCCCGGTACTGGCCGAACTCGATGCCCTGATGGTGGCGGGCGCGGAAGCGGCGAAGGCAAGGGCGAAGGCCAAACAGAATTGAATACGGCCGGTTTTGGCCACTCGTTGCAGTCAAGAAAGGATCAGGAAAGCATTATGGATGCCAGATCGTCAAACAGACCGCCGGTGAAATACAAAGACCTTCGAGAATACCTGAACTTGCTTGAATCCGAGAAACTTCTTCATCGAATTTCGGCGCCGGTCGATCCGCATCTTGAGATCGGCGCGGTCGCCGCGCGCTCGCTTGAACGCAAGGGCCCTGCACTCTGGTTCGACAATGTCAGCGGTTACGAAGGCATGCCCTTCGTCACCAACATCATTTCAACGACGCAGCAACTGGCGATCACATTCGACGTGGAACCAACCGAGGAGGCGATCCACGAGCGCGTTGTCGGCGGCATGGATCGGCGCATTCCGTCCGTGACCTTGCCGACCGGACCTTGCAAGGACGTCATCATCGGGGCCGAGGACGCGGATATCGACATGATCCCGACGCCGCTTTGGCATGAACATGACGGCGGTCGCTACCTCGGTACCACGGCGGGAATCATCACCCGCGATCCGGTGACGGGTTTTCTCAACATGGGCGCCTACCGGGTCATGATCAAGGATAAGAAGACCCTGTCGCTGTCGGGCGGCCTGCGTGGCCGCAATGCATCGTCCGGCCCCGGTGGTGGCGATCATGTTCTGGAAAATGACGCGCGTAACCAGCCGACCCACGTTGCCATTGTCATGGGCATGGATCCGCTGCTCACGCTTGCCAATGGCAGCCCGGTGCGTCCGGGCGAGGACGGCTCGATGGAGTACGAGGCCGCCGGCGGCTGGCGTGGCGCAGCCACCGAACTAGTCAAGTGCGAGACCAGCGACCTTCTGGTGCCTGCACACGCCGAGATGGTGATCGAAGGGATCATCCAGCCTAATGTCCGCACCGAAGAAGGTCCGCACGGCGAATCGACCGGGTTCTACGGCGAAAACAAGGCGGCTTTCCTCGTGCATATTACCTGCATTACCCATCGTAAAAATCCGATCACCTATGGTCTGATCTGTCAGCGGGTGGAAGACTACCCGCGCCAGCTTCTGCGTTCGGGGTCGCTTCAGTCGCGTATCATTCAGAAGACCGGATTCACCAATATCAAGCAGGTCTATTTTCCGGAGGTCGGCCGCCACGGCATGCTGATCGTTTCCGCCAAGATTCGCGACAAGGAAGACCCCAGGCGGATCATGAACGGCATCTGGGAAGATTCCGGCGAGCGCTGGCGCTGGATCATCGTCGTCGACGAAGATTGCAATGTGCGCGACTGGGAAGAAGTCATGTGGCGGGTGGTGTCGGTCGCCGACCCGGAGATCGACGTCTTTCTCGGGAAGATTCATTCCCAGCAGCGGCGTACCCGTGGCGAGGTGGACTTCGATCCACCGCGCCGGGGCATGGGTATCGACGCCACCATGCCGTTCAAGGATGCCAAGTTCCCGCCGGTGAACAAGGTGAGCGAGGCGCTCACGCAGAAGGTGGCGGCACGGTGGAAGGAATTCGGCTTGGACTAAACAGGGGTGTGCGGGGGCGTGAAAGACGAACCCGCAAGCCCGACGGGGGAACTCGAAAAAATAAAAGGAGGCTTGGTCACATGAAACGACAGATGCGCCCGAAAATTCTCGTCTCCGGGCTGCTTGCCGCTGGACTTGCCGTTATTACAGCCATCGGGGCGAACGCGAAGGAACAGTGGGAGCCGCAATGGGAGCAGGTTCTTGCCGCCGCAAAGAAGGAAGGCACTGTATCAGTTTCCGGTCCGCCCGGCGCATTCCAGCGGCGGGCCATCACCGAAAGCTGGGCCAAGGCCTTTCCCGACATAAAGCTGAACTACGTCGGGGCGCGCGGGACGCAGATCGTGTCCAAGGTCGTGCGCGAACGCACGTCCGGGCTTTTCAACTGGGACATCATTCTCGCGTCCACCGATCCGACGGTGTTTTCGCTGAAGCCGATCAACGCGCTGGCGCCTCTCCGTGACGCCATCATCCGGGCCGATATCCTGCAGGACAAGTCCTGGATCGGCGGCTTTCAGGCCGGCTTCATGGACAGGGAGGGTAAATATTTCTACAGCCCGGTCGGTACCGCGGGCACGCTCGGATTCGTCAACCGGGACTGCGTTTCGAAGGATGCCTTCAACAAGATCAGCGATATGAAGAAGCCGGAGTTCATCGGCAAGATCGCTTGGCATGACCCGACCCGCCCAGGTACCAGCACCCAGGGCCTTGGCGTGCTTTACCTGTCGCAGGGCGAGGCGTGGATCAAGGATATGTTCCAGAACCACAAGGTGACGTTCTCGCGCGATTACCGCCAGATGACCGATTGGCTCGTGAATTGTTCCCGGCCAGTGGTGATGGGTATGCCTAACGACGTTCTGGAGCAGATGCAGAAGCAGGGCATCGGCAAGAACGTGGAGGAAATGGACGGTCCGGCCTTCGCGGGAAAGGTCAATCCTGGTGGTATCGGCGGCAATGCCAGCATTGGTTGGTACAACAACGCGCCGCATCCCAATGCCGCAAAGGTCTTTGTCAATTGGTACCTGTCGGCGGAGTTCCAGCGTCAATACGCGGAAATCGTGCAAGTCAACAGCCGGCGTACGGAGGTGAAGCCGGCTGATGAAAAGCACGCCCTCAACCCCGCCTTGTCCTATTTCAACACCAGCGAGGAAAATATCGTTCTGGTGAAGGAGTTGCAGGCTCGCGTGAAAACCTGGGGCGTTCTGGGCAACCTCGGCAACAAGAAAAAGTAGTCGCTCGGCGTTGACGGGTGGGTCCGTGCCGGACCCGTAGATTGCCAATCTGGGGCGCCGCTACTGGTATGCCCCCGACATGGGAGACTGGATGATGACTGGGATCAGGACCGGGACCGGGGCAAAATTTGCCTCCATCCTTGCGGCAGGTGTATTTGTGCTTTTTTCGGGTGCGGGCGCTTCGGCGAAGGAAGCCTGGGAGGTGACGTGGGATAACCTGCTCACCGCCGCAAAGAAAGAAGGCACGGTCACAGTGTCTGGTCCACCCGGCGCCTTCCAGCGTCAGGTGATTACCGCCGAATGGGCAAAAACCTTCCCCGATATCAAGCTCGAATACACCGGCGCGCGCGGCACGCAGATTGTCGCCAAGATTGTGCGCGAGCGGACCTCCAATCTTTTCAACTGGGACATCGTCCTCGCTTCGACCAGTCCTACGGTGTTTTCGCTGGTGCCGATCGATGCCTTGGCACCGCTGCGCGAGGCCATCGTCAGGCCGGATATTACTCAGGACAAGACCTGGGTGGCGGGTTTCGACGCAGGCTTCATGGATAAGGGGAAGAAATATTTCTACAACGCAATGGGCACGGCTGGTCAGGCGCTTGGCTATGCCAATCGCGATTGCGTATCCAAACAGGTCTTTTCGACCTCGGCCGACATGATGAAGCCGGAACTGAAGAACAAGATCGTCTGGTACGACCCGACCCGGCCGGGCACTGGAAGCCGCGGAACCTGGGTGCTCAGCCTTGCCCAGGGCGAGGCGTGGATGAAGCGGCTTTTCCAGACCCATGGCGTTGTCTTTTCGCGCGATTACCGCCAGATGACCGACTGGCTGGTGTCGTGCCGCGTATCGGTTGCCATCGGTATGCCCAATGATGTGCTGGAACAGATGCAGCAGCAGGGTATCGGCAAGAATGTCGAGGAACTGAGTGGGCCCGCCTATTTCGGAAAATACAATCCGGGTGGCGCGGGTGGCAACGAAAGCATTGGCTGGTTCAACAAGGCCCCGCATCCCAATGCGGCCAAGCTGTTTGTTAACTGGTATCTGTCGCGCGATTTTCAGCAAGCCTATGCAAGCAAGGTGAGCGACAACAGCCGGCGCGTCGATACCAAGCCGGGCGATCCAGATCCATCCCATGAAATGAAGCAGGGCGTGGTCTATCACAACTGGGCCAACGAGGAGGCCACGGTCGAGATCAAGGCACTTCAGGACAGGATCAATGACTGGGGTGTCCTCAAGGGCCTCAAGGGCCAGAAGAAATCGCGTTGATGGGCCTGACTTACGCCGAAGTCGGAGGGGTATGAGTGGAAATGTCGCAGGGGAATCAGGGAACGCAGTCGGAACTACCCGCCGCCCGCATTCAGGGTGTGAGCAAGTATTACGGCAGCGTGTGTGCGGTCGACACTGTAAACTTCGAGGTAGCGTCGGGCGAGCTGCTGACTCTGCTTGGACCTTCGGGTTGCGGCAAGACCACCATCATGCGGTCCATAGCGGGACTGGAAAAAATCAGCGCGGGCAAAATCTGGCTGAAGGATCGCGTCGTCAGTTCGGCGGTGGAGCGTGTACATGTCGCCCCGGAAAAGCGAGACGTCGGCATGGTATTTCAGTCCTATGCCATTTGGCCGCACATGACGGTGTTCGAAAACGTCGCTTACCCACTGCGCTGCCGTCGGGTCGAAAAACAGGAAACCCGCAAACGAGTGCAGGAAGGGCTTGCGCTCGTGGAAATGGAAAGCTTTGAGGATCGGCCGGCAACAATGCTCATCGGAGTCCAGCAGCAGCGCGTCGCCCTGGCGCGCTCAATCGTCATGCAGCCGTCGGTACTGCTGCTCGACGAGCCGCTGTGTAATCTCGATGCCAAGCTACGCTCTCAGATGCGCGTTCATATCAAGGACCTGCAGCGCAAGACCGGCCTGACCATGATTTACGTCACCCATGACCAGGTCGAGGCGATGGCGCTGTCTGACCGCATCATCGTGATGAACAAGGGCAAGATCGAACAAGTCGGCGCCCCCGAAGAAGTCTATGAAAGGCCCCGCAGCGAATTCGTGGCCGATTTCGTCGGTGCCATCAATTTCTTTCCCGGCAAGGTCGTGGAGACGGGTGCGCGCGACGGCATCATCCGGGTTTCGACAGGCAACGAGGTTCTTGCCTGTCTGCTGGATGGCCTGCGGAGTCCCGCACTCGGGGATCATGTTCTGCTGATGATCCGTCCGGAAAAACTTTCCATCGACGACGGTACGGGCCGCATCGCGGCGATGTTGCATGAACCGGGCGCCCCGCTCAACACCCTCGGGGCGACGGTGTCTTCCAACATCTACTGCGGGGACCATTGCGAGCTCGGTTTCGAAGGGCGCGATTTCGCCCTCAAGGCGGTAGCGCCGAGCGCGGTGTCGCCCATGATTGGTGCCGCGGTGCGCCTCGCATTCTCGGCCCGCGACCTGCATCTTCTGCCGGTGGGAGCCGGTGCCACGATCACTGCCGTGGGGTCCTGAAATGTCCCTGGGGACGGGCGCGTTATCGGCCAAGGGCGGGCTCGAAGGCTGGGGCCAGACGGTCGTTTACAGCATGGTCTTCATTTTCGTTGCCGGCATGGTGCTGGCGCCGATCCTCTTTCTTTTCGTGAACAGCTTTCAGATGGCGCCGCCTGGACAGTCGGCGAAATGGGGGTTGGGCGCCTGGAATGTCGCGCTCGGCAATTCAGATATCTGGCTGGCGATGTGGAATTCGATTCGGCTCTATCTTGCGACCAGCGTGTTCAGTTGGCCGATCGCGATCATGCTGGCTTGGATCATTGGCCGTACCGACATTCCCGGAAAGCGGACTATCGAATTTCTGCTCTGGCTATCCTTTTTTCTGCCGAGCCTGACAGTGGTGATGGGCTGGATCACCATGATCGACCCCACCACCGGGATTCTCAACCAGATGCTGCGCAAGCTGCCCTTCATTGGCGGCACCAGTGGACCGCTCAATATCTATACCTTTTGGGGTCTCGTGTGGGTGCACCTCGGTCAGAATGCGATTGCCGTCAAGACCATCCTCTTGATTCCGGCGTTCCGCAATCTGGACGCGGCGATGGAGGAAGCATCCCGGTTGTCTGGTGCGGGGGTCTTTCGCACGCTGCGTTGCGTTGTGATCCCGCTGATGGGGCCGCCGATTATCATTACGGCGCTTCTCGGATTCGTGCGGCTCTGGCAATCCTTTGAGACAGAACTGGTCCTGGGCGTGCCGCAGGGATTCTATATATACGGCACCAAGCTCTATGATCTGATCAATGCAGAGGTGCCCGAATATGGGCAGGCAACCGTGCTGGCGGTTGTGGTCATCGGCATGACCCTGCCGTTCATGGTTCTACAGCAGCGTTATTCGGTCAACCGCAACTACGAGACGATCACCGGCAGGGCGCGGGCAAATCCGACCGGGCTCGGACGGGAACGGACACCGTTATTCATCTGCGTACTGGCTATCGAAATCCTTGTTTCGATTCTGCCGGTGATAGCGGTCACTACGGCGACCTTCATGAAAGTATTCGGATATTTTCAGATCGAGAATCCGTGGACGCTCGATCACTGGACACGGGTACTTAAAGACCCGGTATTCCTTCATGCCATCCGCAATACCCTGATCATCGGCGGCGGTTCGGCCGTCGTCGGCGTCGTCGTCAGCCTGCTGGTCGCCTATATTCTCGTGCGGTCGAAGTTTATCCTGCGGGCGCAGCTCGATGTCATGACCTGGCTGCCCCATGCGCTGCCGGGAACCCTGATGGGGCTTGGAATGTTGTGGATGGTGCTGACCTTCCTCAAGCCGCTCTACGGGTCTATCACGCTGCTCGTTATCGTCACGGTCATGAGCGGAATTACCGTGGGTGTGCAGATCATAAAAAGCAACCTGATCCAGCTCGGGACGGAGTTGGAAGAGGCATCACGCCTGCATGGTGCGTCCTGGCTCTACACCATGTGGCGGGTCGTCATTCCGGCGCTGGCGCCGGTGCTGATCCTGATCGCGACGCTCAAGTTCGTCAGCGCCTCGCGCGATGTCAGTACGGTCATCCTGCTGGCTTCAGGCGACAGTATGACCCTGTCTCTGTTGCAGCTTGACTATATGGTCGCACCCTACTGGGAAAGCGCGACCGTCGTTGCCGTGGTCATGACCTTGATCAGCACCGGGGTCGCGCTGGCGGCCCGCGCCTTCGATATTCGGCTCGGCCCGCGCTGAAGCAGGCACTTCAAGCCTTATCCATCCTTCTTATTTCGACAGGAGCACAGTCATGGAAACGAATAACCAAGCTGACCTGAAAGGGAAGGTCGCCGTGGTCACCGGGGCCGCCCGCGGCATGGGTCGGGCCATCAGCGAAGGTTTCCTCAGACGCGGCGCCCGCGTCGTGGCGACGGACCGGTCCTGGGCGGGGGTAGCCCCCTTCACCGATGACCTGAGCGGCGACGGCAAAAACGTTCTGGTGGCTGATATGGATGTTACCCGCGATGACCAGATGGATGCGGCTTTCAAGGCGACGATCGACCGTTTTGGAACGGTCGATATTCTGGTGGGCAATGCCGCGATGCGTTCGCGGGATCTGTTTCCGCCCTCGGGGCGGGCGCTGACCCTGGACACGAAAGATTCGGATTGGGAAAAAATGTTTGCAGTCAACGTGTTCGGTGCGCTCAAGGTGATTCGTCGGTTCGTGCGCCCGATGATCGAGAAGAAGTGCGGGTCTATCGTCAACGTGGTGAGCAGCGGGGTCCTTCATCATTCCCACGGTGGCGGCTATGTAGCGCTTCGGCCTAATAGCGTGGAAATGCCCTATATGGCGACCAAGGCGGCGTTGGCGACACTCAGTTTCTATCTTGGTTCGGAATTGAAGGACCAGAACATCGCGGTCAATGTCGTCATTCCCGGCCACACGAGGACGACCGGATTCGATGAACAGAACCGCGCGCGTCTGGCGAAGGGTGCGCGGCCCGGGCCATTGCCCGTGACGCCCGAGCATGCGGTGCCAATCGTTATGCATCTTGCCGGACAGGATGCCGGCGGCATTACGGGAACGATGTTCGACATTATGAAGTGGAATATCGAGCACGGCCTCGGCGGCCACGCTCAGTGGGCCGATCACGGCTTTTCCTATGAAGCGCTTATGCCGCGCTAGAGTTGCAGGGTCTCGCTTCTTATGAATGCCTGAGCGGAGAAGGGTGCCCCCGGCGGAGACGAGTGGGTGGAAAAATAAGTTATATATTTCAAATAGATAAATAGTTTGTGATACGCAACATTGCGCGAAGTTCGAATCAGCATCGAACCACCACTTTTTCCTCATGTATCAGACAGCTACAAAGCGTCGGCCGCCCAACGGCGGCGTTTGGCGTGGCGTGATTGCGCAAAGACGAAATTCCAATTCGAAGAAACGCGATTTCGGGCGGAAGTCTCCGGCGGGCCGAATCGGGTCAAAACCGCGCGCACGGTTTTGACCTGATTCTAAAGGGAACCGGTCAGCACCGCGGCTGTTAAGATTTATTTTTGCCAATCCTCGATGTGTTGCGACAAGTAATCAACGAATAGCTTGGTGCGAAGCGGAAGCGTCCTGGTTCGTTGATGTACGACGTGAAGCGTCCGTGGGGTGATCTTGTAGTCTTGCAACAAGGGCATGAGTCGACCCGACTTGATATCGGAGTCGATCACGTATTTTCCCAACAATGCAATTCCTACACCGCGCAGAGTTGTTTGCCGGATGACAGTATTGCTTGTCGATTTGAGCGTGCCCGATACGTGAACCCTGACCAGTCCCTTGGGGCCGGAGAACTCCCAGTCGCATTCACTCTCCCCATGCGGCGTGAGGCAATTGTGGTGCCGCAGGTCCGACGGTGTTGCCGGCAAACCCTGACGCCTGATGTAGGAGGGGGCGGCGACTACAACGCGGGGCAGGGAAATGATTGGTCTCGCGACCAAGGAGGAGATTTTAACGTCCTGCGGCCTGATCGACAGATCGAAGCCGCGAGAAATAAAATCATCCTCTTCGCTGCCGGAGTTTCGCAGTACAAGATTCGGGCGGATCTCGGGGTAGTCATTGCAGAACTTTGCCAGAATCGGCGCCAGGATGATTTCGCCCACCGTCTTCGAAGAGAGAATTCTGAGCTCTCCTCTGGTGTCTTTGCGCCGTGCCGCGAGGCGCTCTTCCATGGCCCGGATATCGGCGAGTACCGATACGCAGCTGTTGTAGTAGTCGTTGCCGTCCGTTGTGACCCCGAGTTTCTGGGTCGTTCGGTTGAGGAGACGGACGTTCAAGAATCGCTCGAGTTCCAGAATCCTTTTGCTGACCATGGCGCGGGTCACGCCCAGTTCCCGGGCCGCGGCAGTGTAGCTGCCGAGCCGGACGACTGACTCGTAGGTCGCCATGAGCTTGAATCGATCCATGTCGCACGGGAAGTTTGTCAACCCAGATTTGACAACCTTACAACTCCATTGGTCTTGTGCAAAGCTTCAAGCCGGCCACAATGATGCTTGGTCTTTGTCTGAAAACTATCAAGCGATATCAATGGCCTGATTGCCTGGGGCCTGCGGGTTGAAGTAACGCGATAATCCAACAAGAAACCTTCAATGGGGGGACAAGGGATGCTGTCAATTTTGTCTGGGCGGCTGGCTGTGCTGACTCTCGGATTGGTGTCGTCGGTATTCGCCTTCGGGCAAGCCGCGCAGTCTGTCGAAGTCCCGAAGCAAATCAGGTTCGTCGTCGGAACAGGGGCTGGTGGCGGGTTCGACCAATACGCTCGGCTGGTCGCGAAATACATTGAAACCGATTTCGCCGAAAAGCCGACCGTCATTATCCAAAACATGCCTGGCGCGGGCGGCATCCGGTCGTTGAGCTGGCTGGCTTCGGTTGCGCCCAAGGACGGCAGCACCGTTGCCACCATGTCGAGTTCCGCCGTGTTCGCCCCTTTGCTCGGGCAACGGGGTGCGACCTACGACGCAAAGGCGTTCAATTATCTGATCAGCCTGGATCGTTTGGATAATTTCCTGCTGGTTTGGCACACGACGCCGTTCACGTCGGCGGACGAGGCGTTCACCAAGGAGATCATCATCGGGAACTCGTCCGGCCCCTCGGCCATCATGCCGATGATGTACAACCGTCTGCTCGGCACGAAGTTCAAGGTGGTCAAGGGCTATCGCGGCACGAACGATACCTTGCTGGCGATCGAGCGCGGCGAAGCACAGGGCGCCTTCAACCTGTCGTGGTCGAGCATCGTCAGCCATCCAAGGCTGCTGCCGGAAAAACTGGTGCGCGTTCTCCTGCAGCTGACATTCAGCCCGGTGGACGACCCTCGGCTCGCCAATGTTCCGACCCTGAACAAGTACGTCAAGGATGGTCCCGAAAAGGACATGCTTGAAATCCTTCTCGCCAAGGATGAAATGGGGCGCGCAATCATCGCGCCGCAAGACGTCCCGCCTGAGATCGTCAGAGAGTACCGCGTGCGGCTTCAGGCAATCGTCGAAAGCAAGAAGTTCGTTGCCGAGGCGCAGCAGCGTCAAATGCCGCTGTCGATCAAAAGCGGCGACGACGCCGATCGGTATGTCAAACGCATGTACAGCAAGCCCGAGGCGACGATCAAGCGGCTCCGTGAGGAACTGGCGCTGGCCACAAATCAAATCAGGAAAGACAAGAGCGAATAGTCATCCGCCGACCCCGAGGCGGCAGAAAAAGAGTCTGCGGTGCCCTGCGATCGTCGACGCGGGGGAGGCGGCCGGGTGTCCCGGCCTGTCGCAGGTCAGGAATGGCAGGAACCAGAGATGAGTGAGAGTTACGTAATCGGCGTCGATATCGGCGGCACGTTCACCGACTGCGTCGTCGTCGACGACAACGGTAAAATGACATTGGGGAAAGCCTCGTCGACGCCGCCCAACTTCGCCGATGGCGTGCTGGACGCGGTGCGCGACGCCGCGCGCAATCTCGGGATGTCCGATCTGCGGCATCTGTTGGGCGCGACCAGGCTCTTTTATCACGCCTGCACCATCGGAGATAACACGCTGATCACGCGGGCCGGTGCCAGGACGGGGCTGATCGCGACCAAGGGCTTCGGCGATGCCATGCTGATGATGCGCGGCGGCATCACGGCCGGTTTGCCGGAGGCCGAGGCGGCCCACGCCGCCGCTCTGACCAAGCCCGAGCCGTTCGTGCCCAAGCGGCTGATCGCCGAGGTCGACGAGCGCATCGACTTCGAAGGCGATGTCCTCGTGAAATTGACGACGGACGAAATTGAAAAGGCGGTCGCGAAGCTGTCTGAACGAGGCTGCGAATCCATCGCGGTGGCGTTGCTGTGGTCGATTGCGAACGCCGGTCATGAGCGGATGATCGGTGAACACCTCAAGAAGCGCTACCCGAAGATATTCGTCAGTCTCTCAAGCGACGCCGCATCCTTTCAAGGAGAGTATGAACGCACCGCGACCACCGTTTTCAACGCCTATATCGGTCCGAAGATCGGCAGCTATCTCAGGAATCTGCGCGATCTGCTCCGCGCCAATGGATTGGCGCGCGAACCGCTGATCATGCAGGCCTACGGCGGCGTCCTGGACATCGAGGGGTCGACCCAGAAAGCGGTTGGAACGATCGAATCCGGCCCATCGGCCGGCATCGTCGCCTGCCACTTTCTCGGCAAACTTGCCGGGATGGATAACATCGTCGCCGCCGATATGGGCGGCACGACCTTTAAGGTCGGCGTGGTGCGCCAGGGCCGGCTGGAGCGTGATTATCATCCGGTATTCATGCGCCACCGACTGCTATCCCCCAAGATCTGGGTCGAAAGCATCGGCGCCGGCGGCGGTTCGATCGCGTGGATCGATGCCGGTACCGGCCTGCTCAAGGTCGGTCCGCAGGGCGCGGGCGCCAGTCCGGGGCCGGTGTGCTACCGCCGCGGCGGCACCGAGCCGACGGTCACGGACGCGAGCCTGGTCCTCGGGTTTCTCAATCCGGCCTACTTCCTCGGCGGGCAGATCGGGCTCGACCTGGAAGGCGCCCGGCGGGCGATACAGGAGAAGGTGGCCGATCCGCTGGGCATGGGCGTCAACGAGGCGGCGCTCGCCATCTACCGGATCGTCAACGCCCAGATGGCGGATCTGATCCGCAATGCCACGATCCAGCGCGGTCACGATCCGCGCGGCGATACGCTGTTCGCCTTCGGCGGCGCGGCGCCGGCCCATGCCGGCCGGTTCGCCGCGGAACTCGGAATCAAGCACGTGGTGATCCCGGCAACCGCGTCCGTCCATAGTGCCGTCGGATTGGTGGCATCCGACGTCGTGTATGAGGAGGGTGCCACCGAGCGTGTGCAGATACCGGCGCCGCCGAGGCGCATCAACGAGGTCTTCGCCCCGCTCGTCGCCAGGATCAAGGGTCAGCTCGCGAACGCCGGGTTCGGCGACGGGGACATTGCGATCCAGCGTAGCGTCGACATGCGTTACCGCTACCAAGTCCATGAGTTGAATGTGCCTCTTGTGCCGGGTGACGCCGAGTTGTCCGAAGCGGACCTGGAAGCGCTCTACGTGCGTTTCGACACGCTCTACGAGGAGGCCTATGGAAAAGGATCGGCATACCGTGCCGCCGGTAAGGAGATCGTGACTTTGCGCGTGACCGGCTCGGGCCGGCTGCCGAAGCCCGCGATCCAGGCCGAGCAGCTCGGCGAGGCTGATGCATCTGCGGCGCGCAAGGGCGAGCGCCCGGTGCTGTTCGTCGAATACGGCAAGCATGTGCCTACCGCGCTCTACGACGTCCGGGATATGCGCCCGGGCATGGCGATTGCCGAGCCGGCCATCATCGAAACGCCGATCACCACGATCGTCATCAATCCCGGCGACCGCGCGGTGATGGATGCATACCGGAACATCCGCATCACCGTCGGCGCCGCGGCGCCGGTACCCGGGGAGAAGCGCAGTGCCTAATGATACGAACAATACCTGTCCCGGGGACGTCGACCCCGTAACGTTCGAGATTCTGTCGCACCGTCTGCAGCGCATCGCGAAGGAAATGGGCTACAGCATCGAGCGCGTCGGCGGCACGGTCAACACGACGCAGCTTCACGATTACATGGCGGCTCTTTACCGCGCCGACGGTGAAATCCTGGCCACGGGCGAATCCCCATCCTGGCACGTCGCCTGTGGCGGCTTCACCGTGAAGCGCATCATCGAGCGCTTCGCGCAATATGACGGCGTGCATGAAGGCGACGTGTTCTTCCTCAATGACCCCTACGTTTCGGCGATCCATCAGTCCGACGTTTACGTCATCTCGCCGATCCACTTCTCCGGGCGGCTGGTGGGTTGGAGCGCCTCGTTCGTTCACGTCATGGACATCGGCGCGCTGTCGCCCGGCGGTAATTCGCCGGATGCCAAGGAAATTTGCCACGAAGGCCTTCGCGTGCCCGGCATCAAGCTGGTCGATAAGGGCGTCTTGCGCAAAGACGTTTTCGACACCCTGATCAACATGACGCGCCGGCCGGACATGGTCGCGCTCGACATCAATTGCCAGTTGGCGGGCCACAGCGTAGCGCGCAATCGCCTGCAGGAACTCTATGCGACCTACGGCGCGGATTTGATCGACGCCGTGACGGGACAGATGATCGACTATTCCGAAACGGCCCTTCGCAGGCGGTTGCAGACGATTCCCGACGGCGAAGCGAGCGAAAGCGCGACGATTGAATCGAGAGGACAGTCCTGGACGGTGCGGCTCACGCTGCGAAAGAGAGGCGACGAACTGTTGTTCGACTTCGCCGGGACGGACCCCCAGGCCAGCACGGGCGTCAATCTGCCATATCATGCCACGTTCGGGGCCTGCTTCGAAGGCGTGGTCGAGACGCTGGCGTACGATCTGCCGCGTAACCACGGTCTTTTCCGTCCGGTCAAGGTCGAGGCACCGGAGGCGAGCCTGATGAACCCACGCTATCCCGCGCCGGTATCGATGAGCACCACCTCCGGCGGCGCCACGGCAAAATTCCTGGCGGTGTCGGTGCTCAATGGCCTTCTGGCATCGAGCCCGGAGTGGCGCAGCCAAATCCGCGTTCGCATGTGGGGCGGACGGCGGATGCGCACCTCCGGCTACAACCAGCAGGGCAATTTCTATTCGACCAGCCTCGCGATGTCGCCGCTCAGCGGTTCCGGCGCCCGCGCCACGATGGACGGCGTAGACACATCGAAGCTCGATTACATGACCTGCGCCAACGTCGAATGGCTGGAGATGAATTGCCCCATGCTGTTCCTGTTCCGCCGTCACGCCAGGGACCGCCAGGGCGCCGGACGGTTCCGCAGCGGCACGGCGGCGGAAATGGCTTTCACCGTGCACAAGGCACCGAAGGGCAAGATCGACGGCGTCGCCTACGGCGTGGCCGGCTTGACCAACGGCGGCCATGGCATGTTCGGCGGCTACCCCGGCGCGCCGAGCGTCCTTGTGCTCTACAAGGGGACCCGGCTTGGCGAGTTGATCGGGGCCAATACCATGCCCGGCACGCTCGAGGAACTGAAAGGCACGGCTTCCGTGCTGCCCTACGCCAATTTCGAGATCAACCGCGACGATGTACTCTATTTTACCCTCGGGATGGGCGGCGGCTACGGTTCACCGCTCGACCGTGAGCCGGAGGCAGTACGCAAGGATGTGGAAGACGAGCTTGTATCGGTCGAGGTTGCCCGCTCCGTCTACGGTGTCGTGATCGACCCTGAGACGATCGCGGTCGACCTCGCGGCGACCGATGCCTTGCGCCGCCGCCGCCGCCTCGAGAATCTGGGAGCCGTGGCATGACCCGTCCGTATCGAGAGAATCTGGAGTTTGCCGAGCACCAGGGCCGCGACTGGGTTCAATGTTCCAGTTGCCATCATCGATTGGCCCCGGCGGGGGAAGACTGGCGCAAGGCCGCGATCATGCGCCGGCTGCCGCCCGACCGGATGGGGCCATATCGCGAGCTGATGCAGGGGCGGATGGCGCTGGAGGAGGTCTATTGCCCGAAGTGCGGCGTGACCTTTGACGCGGCCGTGGTCGACCTGCCAACCCAGGCGCCCGCCGCAATACGGCCAGCCAGGCGCGAAGGCCGCTGTTCCACCAAGCCGGCGCCGATCACCTTGGAGGGCCCGAAGACGGCGATTATTGCGCTCGATCTGCACGACAAGGCTTGCGCGCCTACGCACGTCGGACATGCGGTTCTGGCGGCGGCGCCGCAGTTTTTCGAGCGGGCGCGGGCCGCCGGCGTGCATGTGGTGTTTGTCGTCCCGGCCTGGGATAAGGGTTCGCCGGAAGATCACATTGCGCAGCCGTTGCGCCGGCGCGAGAACGAGCCGATCATCTATCCGCACGCATACGACAAGTTCCACGGCGGAGAGCTTCAGGCGCTGCTGCAGGGCTGGGGCGTGAAGACTCTCGTTTTCATGGGGGGCTCGCTCAATTTTTCCGCGCTCTATACCTCGTCGACAGCGACGCGTGTTCATGGCTATACCGCGGTCATTCCGCTCGACGGCGTTTATGCGCACTCCGATTACGAGATGGAGTACGCGTTGTTTCATTTCTCGGTGATTCCCCGCGTTCAGGACAAGTACCGCTTTACGCTCCTGTCCGATATCGCGTTTGCATGAAGCGCGTGTCGGGCGTCGTCACGCCGCGATCGCGCGCGGCCATCGCGTCGCACGCGATCGCGCAAGAAGTGGCGATCAAGGGTCGGGTTAGCGTCCTGATCGGCACCACGCCGGGGGGCGGCACCGACGGCGCCGGGCACGGTCCGACTTGCGGTCTCGGGCGCTGATGCGTCCGGCGGAACCGTTCCGGTCCTCCGAATCCCGGGCAAGCGCCACCCCGCCTTTCGGGAATCTGCGGCGGTCTGCGACGAATCCGAATTTTCCAAGGTCGACAATCGGATATACACTTGCGATCGGTTGACCCGAACAGCGAGTTTCCCTTGGCCAATCTCAGAAGCCTTGGCCCCCTCGGCCACAACGCCCTTTCCGCGACCGAGGTCGCGCGCAGGCTCGATGCCGGCGCGCTCAGCTCCGAAGCGCTGGTCCGCGACTGTCTTACGCGCATCGCGGCGCGCGAACCGGACGTACAGGCCTGGGACTTCCTCGATCCCGATCTCGTCCTCGAACAGGCGCGCGCGCTGGATGCCACGCCCCGGCGCGGCCCGCTTCACGGCGTGCCGGTCGGCATCAAGGACATCTTCGACACGAAAGACATGCCGACGGCGCACGGCTTTCCGCCCTACAAGGGACGCCATTGGGGCGTCGATTCCAGTTGCGTGGCGGCGTTGCGCGCGGCCGGCATGGTCCTGATGGGCAAGACCGTGACGACCGAGTTCGCCTGTCCCCTGCCGCGCCAGACGCGCAATCCGCATGACCCCGAACGCACGCCCGGCGTTTCGTCGAGCGGTTCGGCCGCCGCCGTCGCCGACTTCATGGTGCCGCTCGCCAACGGCTCGCAGACCGGCGGCTCCGTCATCGGGCCTGCCGCCTGCTGCGGGGTCTACGGCTACAAGGCAAGCCTCGACGGCATCGACCGCGGCGGTTTCCGCCACTGCAAGCCGTCGATCGATACCATCGGCCTGTTCGCGCGCTCGATGGACGACCTGATCCTGTTCCGCACCGTGCAGACGGGGGAGGCGGCGGCGCCCGCGCTCGATCGTTCCGGCAGGCCGCGGATCGCGGTCGTCTATCCCGACCGCTGGGACCTGGCCGAACCCTGCATGCGGGCGGCGATGGAGCAGGCGGCGACCCTGCTCGAAAAATGCGGCGCCGATGTACGTAACCTGCCGCTGGCGCAGCGGTTCAGCGACATCGTCCCCGATATTTCCGTGAACAACGGCTGGGAATCGGCGACATCGCTCGCCGCCGAAATTCGCGATCACTTCGACAGCTTCAACCGTCACAACCGCGAACGAACGGAATTCGTGCGCACCCTCAAGCCGGAAGATTACGAGCGTGCGCGAGGCCGCCTCGCCGAAGCGCGCGCCGCGATGGACGCGCTGTTCGCCGATTTTGATGCGTTCATTTCGCCCAGCCAGCCCGGCGAAGCGCATGTCGGCATCACGAAGATCTATTCCGGCACCTATGCGCGCCTGTGGACCCAGATGCACACGCCCTGCGTCAACCTGCCGCTGTTTTCGGGCCCGAACGGGATGCCAGTCTGCTTCCAGGTCATCGGACCGAAGGGGAGCGACGGGCGGACGCTCGCGGTCGCCCAATGGATCGACAGCCGCCTGCGCGAGGCCCTGGGCGAGGTTCCCGCGAGTCTCTAGGTACCGGATCGCGCTGAAAATTCCCGGCCGAGCCCGCCGTCCGCCATTGCGCTTGCCCTCGTCTTGGCCCAAAACTAGGCCGAACAGAAAATGAGTCCATGCGGACCTTCTCACGGTTCGAGGCGGCGCATGGAAGCGGCAGGTCAACGATCGAGGGAGTGCGATTTATGAAGACTTTGGGTTTCATCGGCACCGGCGGCATGGGCAGCGGCATGGCGGCCAACCTGATCAAGGCGGGCTACAGCCTGGTCGTTACCGATCTCAGGCGCGAGCAGGCCAAGGGCCTGGAGGCGCAAGGCGCAAAGTTCGCCGAAAGCCCGAAGGCCGTAGCCGAAAGTTGCGAACTCGTGCTCTCGATGCTGCCGCACAACGACGCGGTCAAGGCCGTGGCGACCGGCAAGGGCGGCCTTGCCGAGGCGACCAAGGGCGCCAGGGTCTGGATCGACTTCAGCAGCATCGACAAGGCCACCATCGTCGCCGCCAGCGATGATCTCGCCGGGAAGGGCTGGACCGTCGTCGACGCCTCCGCGGGCGGCGTCGAGGAAGTGGCGGCGGCCGGGCAGCTGGCGCTGTGGCTGTCGGGCTCCAAGGCCCTGTTCGACGAACATCAGCCCATCTTCAAGGCGATGGGCAAGTCGATCCTGCATGTTGGCGAACTCGGCAACGCCAAGATGGTCAAGAACGCCATGGCGATGCTGGCCGCGGTGCAGCACCTGAGCCTGGTCGAGATCGGAAGCTGGCTCAAGAAGGGCGGCCTCGACGAGGCGACCTTCCAGACCATTCTCAGGAATTCCCAGCAGGATTCCGTGGCGACGCGGCGCATCATGGAAATCGTGGTCAGCCGCAACTTCAAACCGCGCAAGTCGTGGATGCCGAAGGACGTCGGCTTCGGGCTCGACATGGCGCGCGAGATGGAAGTCCCGATGCCCTTCGTCGGGCTCGCCTATCAGATGTTCGCCATCGCCCAGGCGACGGGCGGCGACGGCTACGAGGCGACCGGCATCGCCTGCAACGTCTATGACGTGATCAACGGCGTCAGATCGAAGTAGCGCCGGGGCGTCTCCGGGCGCCGGCCATCGTCAAAAAATTCGGCGGCGGAAGCTCGCTTCCGCCGCCGAAGCCTTTTCAGTGATCGCGCCGGTCCGGCTCAGGCTTTCAGCAGGCCCTTGGCGCGGGCTTCTTCGATCAGCTTCAGCACCCGGGGCGGCGACATGGGCAGAGACTGCGGCCGGATGCCGATGACCTCGCCCACCGCGTTGGCGATGGCCGCCATCGAGGGCGTCAGCGGCACTTCGCCGACGCCGCGCAGGCCGAAGGGATGCTTCGGGTTGGGCACTTCGACGATGACCGTATCGATCATCGGCACGTCGGACGCGACCGGCATGCGGTAATCGAGGAAGCCCGGGTTCTGCATCTT
>CAXRES010000040.1:0-6823 GCA_964229575.1 Alphaproteobacteria bacterium | reverse complement strand
ACATGGATGCCCAGGTGTTCTGGGATCACGTCGGCGGCAATTCATGCTGGTCGGGCGTCACTTCGGTGGTGATGGGTAACTGCGGCTTCACGTTGGCGCCCTGTTCGGAAAGGGAGAAACTGCTGGTCCTGCACAACTTCGAGCGCGCCGAGGACATCCCCATCGATGCGATGCAGGCCGGGATTCCGTGGTCGTGGGACAGCTTTCCGCAGTACCTCGATGCCGTCGACGCGCTGCCCAAGGGCCTGAATTACGCCTCCTACGTCGGACATTCGGCGCTGCGAACCCATGTCATGGGCGCGCGCGCGATGGAGGAGCAGGCGAACGAAGACGACTTCGCCGCGCTCAGGCGCGAGCTTGAGGCGAGCATGCGCGCCGGCGCCGTCGGATTGTCCACCTCGCGCTCGAACGCCCATCGCACGCCGGAGGGCAAGCCGGTGGCGAGCCGCATGGCGAGCTGGGACGAGTTCGCGGGCCTCGTCGGCGTACTCCGCGATCTTGGCGCTGGCATCGTCGAGATGGCGCGCCAGAACGGCATCGACGATCCGGAAGAACTGCGCGCCGAGCAGGACGGCATCCGCCGGCTCGCGGTCGAAACGGGCGTGCCCTTCACCTTCGGCAGCTCGTTCTACCGGCCGTCGCATCCCGACCAGTGGCGCAGCCCGATCGGCATGGTCGACGCGGCGATCGCCGAAGGGGCGAAGATGCTGATCCAGGGCACGGCGACGTGGAACGTGTCGCTGCGCTCCTTCGAGACGCGCACGCCCTACGACGTGCTGCCGGTGTGGCAGGACTTCCGCAAGCTGCCGCTCGCCGGGCAGGAAAGGGGCCTGCGCGATCCCGACATGCGCGCCCGGCTGGTCGCCGCCGTGCATGCGCACACACACAGGCCCGATCCGGCGCTGCCCAACCTGTTCCAGCGCAAGGTCGACTGGGAATGGATCTTCCCGCTCACCCGAACCCTGCCGCCCTTCGAGTCGGTGGCCGAAATCGCGCGCGCGCGCAACCAGGACCCGGTCGACACGTTCATCGACCTGGCGCTTGAGCGGCACCTCAAACTGTTCTTTATCCAGCCGAGCAACAACCAGGATCAGGATTTCGTCCGCGCGCTCATCCGCCATCCGGCGACGGCCGTGACCTTCTCCGACGCGGGCGCCCATGTGGCGACGACGATCAACCCGATCCACGGGCATCTTCTCGGCCATTGGGTGCGCAACGCCGGCGCGCTGACGCTGGAGGCGGCGATCCGCAAGATCAGCTTCGATGTCGCGTCGTTCTTCGGCCTGAAAGGCCGGGGCTGGCTGCGCGAAGGCAACTATGCCGACATCACCGTGTTCGATCCGCAAACGGTGGCCCCGGCCATGCCGGAACTGGTCCGCGACCTGCCGGCCGGCGCGCCCCGCGTCGTTCAGAAGACCGACGGCATCAGCCACACCATCGTCAACGGCCGGCTGTTCATGCGCGACAACGAACACACGGGCGCTTATGCGGGCCGCCTGCTGCGCGGGCCGCTCTGCCAAAATTGACGCAGGAAACGATCGCCTCCGGCCCCACGGGCAGGCGGGCGCGCATTTTTCCCGGAAGGAGACAGCGATGAAGCGGATCAGGTTCGGCGCCAGCGATCTCATGGTTTCGCCGCTCGGCCTCGGCTGCATGAGCATGTCGGGCTGCTACGGCGCGCAGGACGACGATGAATGCGTGGCCACCATCCACGCCGCGCTGGACGGCGGGGTGAATCTTCTCGACACCTCGTCCAACTACGGCAAGGGGCACAATCACCAGATCATCGCGCGCGCCATCAAGGGCAGGCGCGAGCGCTACGTCATACATTCGAAGCTCGGCACGGTGCGCCCGGACGGCAAGACGCAGGTGGCGGGCTCGCGCGAGCACATCCGCAATTCGACCGAGGGCGCGCTCAGGCGGCTCGGCATCGATTGCCTCGATGCGATCTGCATTTCGCGCGTCGATCCGCATATCCCGGTCGAGGACTCGGTCGGCTTCATGGCCGAACTGGTGAAGGAGGGCAAGACCCGCGCCATCGGCATTTCCAAGGGCCTGACGCCGGAACTGCTGGATCGCGCCTGGAAGGTCCACCCCGTCGCCGCGATGCAGGACGAATATTCGCTGTTCGTGCGCGAGCCGGAGGACAGGCTGCTCGCCGCCGCGCGCTCGCACGGCATGGCCTTCATGGCCTTCGCGCCGCTCGGGCGCGGCATCCTCGCCGGCCTGTTCGGCTCGCGCGCCGATATTCCGGCGGGCGACGAAAGGCTGGCCGACGACCGCTACGCGCCCGGCAATTTCGAGGCCAACGCCGCAATGGTGCGCGCGCTTTCCGACATGGCGGCGGAGAAGGGGGTGGCGGTATCGGCGCTGGTCCTTGCCTGGCTCATGCATCAGCCGGGACAGGTCATCCCGATCCCGTCGTCCAAGAGCCGCAAGCATCTTGCGCAGAACATGAAGGCGCTCGATCTCGGACTTTCGGCCGAGGATATCGCGCGCATCGACGCCATCTGTCCGGCCGGCGCGGCCGGCGCCAGCAATCATGAGCGCAACCGCGCCGGCGCCGCGCGCTGAGATATTTCGCGCCGCCGCGCGCTGAAGCCGGCGCCGTCAGGCGGTGGGAGAGGCGGTCTCCTTCAGATAGTCCTCCATGTGTTCGCTCAGGAAGTCGACGAACAGGCGCATGCGCGCGGGCGGATTGGCATTCTTCGGGCGCACGACGTAGAGCGTCCGCCGGTCGAGCTGGTGGCGCGGCAGCAGCCGCTGCAGGCGGCCGGTGCGCAGGTCCTCGGTCACCAGGTATTCGCGCAATATCGCGATGCCGATGCCCCTGAGCGCGGCGTGGCGCACCAGGTTCGACGCATTGACCCGGGGCGAACCCGATACGCGCACCGCCTTGCGTCCTTCGGGGCCGTGGAATTCCCATATGTTCGTCGCCGCACCGCCGGGGTCGAGGCAGTTGTGGCGGGCGAGATCGGCGGGGCTCGCCGGCGCGCTGTGGCGGGCCAGATACTCGGGCGCGGCCACGACGATGCGCGGCAGCGTGGCGATTTCACGGGCGACCAGCGTCGTGTCGCGGACCGGCAGGGTGCGGATGGCGAGGTCGAAGCCTTCGGCAAACGGATCGACGCGCGATTCGCCGAGCGTCACCTGCACGTCGATTTCCGGATGACGCGCGCAGAATTCGGCGACCACCGGGGCGAGCGCCAGTTCGCCGAAGGTCTTGGTGGCATGTACGCGCAACTCGCCGCGGGTCGCGCTGCGGTCCGCCCTCGTCCGCTCCTCGATGTCGCGCAGGGACTCGAGGAGCTTCTTGCAACTCTCGTAATAGTCGGCGCCGGCGGCGGTCACCGTGACGCCCTGGGTGTTGCGGTTGAGCAGGCCGGCGCCGAGCAGGGATTCGAGGTCCTGGATGCGCTTGGACACCATCGCCCGGGTGACGCCCAGCTCCGCCGCGGCCCGCGTGTAGCTGCCCTGGCGCACCACCGCGGCATAAGTTTCCATCAGCTTGAAACGATCCATTTCGGTTACCTTTATCCGGTTATGTGTCAAATTTTAATTGACACCGGCGTTACCGGAAAGTCCGTTGTTGGGGGGCGGAGCGGGCCTTAGCCTTGGGCCCGAACCAGGCATTTCAACGAGCCGCCCGGCCATGCTCCCGGCGGCCCAGGAGGGAGAGACGACCATGGCCGCCCCGCGCAGCCCCGAAGAGTTCCAGAACGACATCCTCGATCTGCTGCAGAAGTTCCGCTGGGGCACGCCGACGGTGCTCGAACAGTTCATGAAGAACCATGTGACCCGCGAAGGGGCGCTGGTCTATGCCCAGGAACATTGCGTCTTTGCCGCCAATTTTCCGCGCTGGCTCGCCAATATCACCGGCAATTGCCCCCATCTCGAGGTGCGCAAGTACCTCATCGAAAACATGTTCGTCGAGGAAGTGAAGGATCCGACCATCCCGTCCGGCCATTACGAGAGCCTCGTCGATTTCGCCGTCGCCGTCGGCGGCGACCGCGATTTCATCCTCCAGTACACCGGCTCGGCCGTCACCAAGATGCGCATCACCTATTGCGACTGGGTGAGCCGGACCAAGCCCTGGCTCGAGGCCTTCGCGGCGATCGCCGGCAACGAGGTGGCGCGCGGCAAGGAAATGATCAAGCGCGTCGGCGAACGCGCCCATACCTCGCGCAAGACGTGGGCCTCGCTCAATCTGTCGAAGGAGGCGCTCGCCCACTGGGATGCCGCCGACGCCGCCGATTCGGGCGACGACGGCCATGGCGATGCGCCGCTCTACTTCCTCAAGAAGTACGCCGTGACGCGCGAGCAGCAGGATGGCTGTCTCCTCGCCATGAAGGAGCGCCAGGAAGTGAACCGGATCTGGGCCGATCAGGTGGGCGTCTGGGCGATCGAGGCGTCCGGCGTGACGCCGCCGTCGCTCGACGGCCGCCAGTTGCGGCCGGCGCGCAACATGCGCGCGGCCTGAAAAAACGCCCGGAAAAGTCGGCGGCGGAAAAGGGAGCGGGCGGTGGCCAAAACGCAACGCGTGGCCGTGGTGACGGGCGGCGCCTCCGGTATCGGCTTCGCCATCGCCAAGCGGTTCAGGGACGACGGCTGGGCGGTGGTTGCCGTCGACCGTGACGTCTCCGCCTGCTCGGTTGCACATGCCGCGCTCGGCGAGAACGGGAAAGCGCATGTGGTCGCGGCGGATATCGGCAGGCCCGAAGGGGCCGAGGCGGCCATTCAGGCCGCCATCGAGACCTTCGGCCGCATCGACTGCCTGTGCAACAACGCCGCCGTGCATCCGATAGAGACCATCGAGGATCACCGCATCGAAACCTGGCGCGAAGCCTTTCGCGTCAATGTCGAAGGCACCATGCTGTGCGCGCGCGCCGCGATCCCTCACATGAAGGTCGAAGGCGGCGGCACCATCGTCAACATCGGCTCGATCAGCGGCGTCATGCCTTACGCGGGCGGCGGCGCCTATGCCGCCTCCAAGGCGGCGATCGCCATGCTGACGCGCGTGCTTGCGCTCGAACTCGGCCCCTTCGGGATCACGGTCAACTGCGTCGCTCCCGGGGCCATCCGCCACGGCGAGCGCCCGGCCGGCGAGGCGCCGCCAACCAACATCCCGGTAGGTCGCGCCGGCAATACCGACGATGTCGCCGATCTCGTGGCGTGTCTCGCCTCGGGCAAGGCCGGTTACATGAACGGCTCGGTGATCGTGCTCGACGGCGGGGCCACGGCCGGCCGCGTGCGCGTCGGCGGCCGCAGGCACAAATGACAGAGGGTTCAAGCGCGTGACCGGCATCAGACCCATTCCTCCCGAGGCGGCCCAGGCCGTCAACGACATGCTGGACAACTGCGCCTGCATCCAGCGCGACCAGCACGTTCTCATCCTGGCGGCGACCGATGGTCTCAGCGGCGGGCGCAACATCGTCGACGAAACCGCCATCGCCTGGATCCAGGCCGGCGTGCAGGCGCGCGGCGCGCACCCGTCCGTCCTGTGGGTCGACATGCCGGTGCGCCGCAACGTGCTGTGGCCGGAATTCGCCACCCGCGACACGGTCTGGCGCATCCCGCCGATCGTCAGGAACGCGATGAAGGGCGCCGACCTGTTCATCAACCACGTCCTCGACCTGTCCTCGGAAGAAGAACTGCGCGAGCTGCCGGAGACGCTCAAGGAACTCAAGCTCCCGATGGTGCGCAACATGGCGACCACGGCCGGCCTTCTGATGAGCGCCTGGGCGCGCACGCCGCACGAGCTGATCGCCGAAATCCGCTACCGCACCGGCGAAATGGTGGTCAGCGGGGAAAGCTGGGAACTGACCCATCCCAACGGCACGCACCTGCGGGGCAAGGTCGGCAAGGCCCCGGGCGGCAAGGCGGCCTATCCCTACTGGCGCAAGGACGGTTACTACCGGCCCTTCCCCGACGGGATTTACCCGGCCGTCAACCCGGTCGACTGCGAAGGCGTCTATATCTTCGACCGCATGATGCCGGTCTGGGCCCGCCACATCGGCGTGCCTTGCGCCTTCGAAGCGCCCGTGCGCCTCACGGTCGCCGGGAACAAGGTGACGAAGGTCGAAGGCGGCGGCGAAGCCGCGGTGATCCGCGATTTTCTCAAGGCCCTGGCCGATGCCATAGGCGCCGACGGCGCCTATGAAATTCGCGCGCCGCACGGCGGCGTGCATCCTTCGGCCATCGTTTCGCCGGCGCAGTGCCCCGACCCGGACTACCGCGAATTCATCGCGTCTTTTCATCCGTCGAGCCTGCACATGCATCTCGGCAACGTCGGCAAGAACAACACCTTCCCCTACAACCTGCACACCGCGGCGGAACTGCGTGGCGCGACGCTCAGGATCGGCGGCAGGGTGCTGCACGAGGCCGGGCGGCTCGGCGTCTACGACGATCCGCGCGTGCAGGCCGTGGCGGCGAAGTATCCCGATCGCCCGGGCATCGACGGGGGACGCTGGCTTTACACCTAGAGGCGGCCGCGCACGAGCGCGGCCGTACCCGGTGCAAACCCGACACAAGATCGGACGCCCGAAACAGAGGAGGAGAACACATGAGGACTGCGGAGACCGGAATCAGGATTCTTGCCCTTTCATGCCCCATCGCGTTTGTGGCCGCGCTTCTGGCCGCAGCCCCGGGGGTCGGCAATGCGGCGGAGCTTTACGAAGGCAAGCGCGTCGCGCTCGTCATCGGCTTCAAGCCGGGCGGCACGGCGGACGCCGACGGGCGGCTGATCGCCAGGCACCTGCCCAATCATATTCCGGGCAACCCGGCCTTCGTCGTGCGCAACATGCCGGGCGCGGGCGGCATCAAG
>CAXRES010000039.1:0-9577 GCA_964229575.1 Alphaproteobacteria bacterium | reverse complement strand
GGTCCATCCAGATCGGCGACCAGACGGCCTTTTCGAGCGCCCGCGGCATCGCCCTGCCCGCCTATCGGCGGCGCATCGGCATGGTGTTCCAGAGCTACGCGATCTGGCCGCACATGACGGTGTTCGAGAACGTCGCCTTTCCACTCGACGGCACGGGCCTGAACAGGGCCGAGGTCAGGCGTCGGGTCGAAGAAACGCTCGATCTCGTCGGCCTTCTCGATCTGGCCCAGCGCCCGGCGCCGCACCTGTCAGGCGGCCAGCAGCAGCGCGTGGCGCTGGCGCGCGCCCTCGTGGCGGAACCGGAAGTGCTGCTCCTCGACGAACCGCTTTCCAACCTCGATGCCAAGCTGCGCGTCAGCATGCGCTCGGAAATCCGCGCGCTGCAACAGCGCCTCGGCATCACCACCGTCTACGTCACCCACGACCAGCAGGAAGCGCTGGCGATTTCCGATCAGGTCGTCGTCATGTCGGGCGGTCGCGTCGTCGAAATGGGTGCTCCGGGCGAGCTCTATGAACGTCCCAAGGCGCGCTTCACCGCGGAATTCATCGGCACGGCCAACGTGATCCCGGTCGAGCGCATACTGGCCGATGAGGGCGCCGTGCAGTGTCCCTTCGGCAAGGTAGCGCTCGCCGATGGCAAGGCCGCGGCGGGCGGCGCCGATCTCCTTCTGATGATCCGTCCCGAGCACATCGAGATAGCGCTCGCGCGCGGCGCCGAGGCGGCGAACGCCTGGCCCGCGAAGGTGAAGAGCGTCACCTTCCTCGGCAATTTCACGGAATGTGTCCTGGATCTTGCCGGCCACGAGTTGCTGGCGCAGACGCAGGGCCTTGCCGTGTTCAGGGCGGGGCAGGACGTTTTCGTCCACCTGCCGCCCGAAAAGTGCGCCATCGTGCGCGATGACGGCGGCGTCAGTGCGTCCGCCACGGCCTAGACCGGCAGCGCGAACAGCGAATCACACGCACGCTTTCACCCGGTGAAACGAGAAAAACAGAGGAGGTAATACGATGACCGAACTTTCAGCGCTTCTGCCGCGCAAGGGGCGGGGTTTTTTCGCGGCCTTGATGGCGGCACTCATGGCCGCCGCCTTCAGCCTGCCCGCCGCCGCCCAGGGCGCCGGCGCGGCCGGAGAATCGGGCGCGACGGCGGAACTGGTGGCGGCCGCCAACAAGGAAGGCCAGATGGTCTTCTACGGCGTGGCGCAGCAGGATGCCTATGACAAGATCTTCAGGGAATTCATGGCCGATTATCCCAAGATCAAGGTCCGCCCGACGCGCGTGCGCACGGCGAATTTCCTTGAACGCGTTCTGCTCGAATACAAGAGCGGCGACATCAAGGCCGACGTCGTGCATGCTTCGAGCGAAATCGCCGACGTCGTCGCCGCCGGGGCGATCGTTCCCTACACCGGCGTCGACGCCTACATGCAGAAGCATTACCGCTTCCCGACCCCGAAGTCGCTGCCCGGCCTCGTCGCCGACGCCATCCTGGTCAAGATGGTGGACTACAACACCAACCTGCTGACCAAGGCCCAGTTGCCGAAGACCTGGGATGAGCTCGCCGACCCCAAGTGGAAGGGCAAGCTCGCGCTCGACATCGAAGGCTACGAGTGGTTCGCCGCCATGTGGAAGGTTCTCGGCGACGAAAAGGCCGACAAGCTGATGAAGGGGCTGGCGCAGAACGTGGTTCTGCGCGAAGGCGCCACCCACATCATGGAACTGATGGTCGCGGGCGAGTTCCCGATTTCCCTCGAAGCCTACGGCCACCGCATCGTCGATTTCCAGAAGCAGGGCGCGCCGGTTGCCGCGATCCTGCCGCTGTTCGAGCCCGTCCCCGTGATCCCGTCGTACTGGGGCGCGATCAAGGGCTCGAAGAATCCCAATGTCGCGAAGCTGGCGCTGCACTGGCTCGCCTCTCCGCGCGGCCAGGAAGCGCAGGCGAAGGCCGGACGTATTCCGATCCGCAAGGGGATCAAGCATCCGGTGCTTGAATGGATCGACGCCAACGGCGGGGCGAAGACTTTCGTCATCGAGCCGAAGTCGATCAACTACACCGAGGTCGCGAAGAAGTTCAACGGCTACTTCGTGCGCAAGCAGTAGCGGCAGTCTGCCGATGCCGGGGTCCGTCGCCTGCCGGGCGGCGGGCCCCGGCGTCGCTTGCGCCGGCGAAGGGGGCAGCGGTGCGGCATAACGAAAGATCGTACGACGACGTGCGCGCTATCCTGCTCGAACGGGCGGAGCATTCGCGCAATCCCCTCGACCATGTCGAATTCGCGCCGGCCCGCGACGTCATCAACCGTCTGGACTCGACCGAACGCGAGGCCTGGGCGCGCGCTTTCTGCGCTGCGGCCGCACCCTACGAAGAGCGGGCGCGCAAGGCGGAAGAAAAAGGCGACGCGGCCCTGGCGGCGAAGAACTGGCGGCTTGCCTACGGCTTTCACCGGGTGGCGCGTTATCCCGCGCCCAATTCTCCCGAAAAGAAGCGCGCCTACGTCAAGTCGCAGGCGTGCTTCATCAACTGGCAGAAATACGGCACGCCGGCGCAGGAAATCCTGCGCATCCCCTTTGCCGGCCGGGTCGGCGAGGGCAGGGAGATCACGGGCTATCTGCGCATCCCCGAGGCGCCCGCGGGCCAGCGCCTGCCGCTCGTCATCATCTGGGGCGGCATCGATTCCTTCAAGGAAGAGCGCCGGGTCGAGAGATACCTCAAGGCCGGTCTTGCCACCCTGGCCATCGACATGCCCGGCGTCGGCGATGCCCCGATCGCGGGATCCGAAGACGCCGAACGCCTGTGGGATCCGATCTTCGCCTGGGTCGCGGCCGGCGCGGGTTCTGCGGCAAGGCTCGATTCCGCGCGCGTCGGCGTCATCGGCTGCTCGACCGGCGGCTATTGGGCGACCAAACTCGCCCATACCCATGCGAAACACCTGCGCGCGGCGATCAATCACGGCGGCCCCGCGCATGACGCCTTCGCCGCCGCCTGGATCGCCCGGGCCCAGCTCGGCGAATACCCCTTCGAACTGGCCGAGACGCTGGCCTGCGCCTTCGGCCGCGAAACCTATGACGAGTGGGTCGCCTACGCGCCGAAACTGTCGCTGCTGACGCAGGGGCTTCTCGACAAGCCTTGCGCGCCGCTTCTTTGCGTCAATGGAATTCACGACTCGGTGTTTCCGATCTCCGATCATTATCTCTTGCTGCAGCATGGCAGCCCGAAGGCCGCTCGCTTCTTCCCGGGCGGCCACATGGGCCACGGCGACGGCTGGGACGTCACGGCGACGCTGGTCGACTGGATGGCCGGCCGCCTGCTTGGCGACGACAGAGGAGCGACAAACTGATGACGATCCGGTTTTGCAGGGAGGCTCCAGGTCATGGCGTCTGACGTATCGGGAGCGACGATCAACGGCGGCGCGCCGCGCCTGGAGCGCAAGGAACGCCGTCTCGATTTCGGCAAGCTGGTGCTGTGGGGGGCCGTTCTCTTCCTCATCTATCAGATCGTCGTGCCGCTGCTTTTCCTGCTGTGGGGCAGTCTGAAGACCAGTCGCCCGACCGACGCCGATTACCTGTCCTTCACCTTCACCCTGCAGAACTACACCAACGCGCTGACCGGCGGCGAATTCTGGGGCGCGATGGGCAATACGGTCATTTACGCCGTCGGCTCGACGCTCCTTGCGGCGCTGATCGGGGTCGGGCTCGCCATCGTGGTGGCGCGCACGGACGCGCCCGGGCGGGGCGTCATCTCGACGCTCGCCTATATACGCATCATCATTCCGGGGCTGCTCACGGCGATCGCCTGGGTATTCCTCGGCAGTCCGACCATCGGCATCCTGAACAGCATCTTCAAGACCCTGTTCGGCCTGTCGGAGGCGCCCTTCAACGTCTACACCATGACCGGCATGATCGTGGTGCAGGGACTGGACACCTTCCCGCTGATCTATCTGACGGTGCTGGCGGCGCTGCGTTCGATGGACCCCTCGCTTGAGGAAGCCGCGTTCACCGCCGGCAAGTCGCTGCTCTATACGTTCCGGCGCGTCACCCTGCCTATGATCCAGCCCGCGATCATGGCGTCTGCGATCCTGGTGTTCATCCACAACATCGAATCCTTCGAGGTGCCGCTGGTTCTCGGCCTGCCGACCAGGACTTTCGTGCTCAGCACGGAAATCTTCTTCAAGTCGACCTACGTGCCGACCGACTACGGGGCGGCGGGCGCCTATGGCGTCTTGCTGCTGGCCGTCGCGTTTGTCGGCGTTTACCTCTACCAGCACATGACGCGGCGGGCGTATGCCTTCGTCACGGTTTCGGGCAAGGCATTCCGCCCGCGGATCATCCGTTTGGGCGTCTGGCGCTGGCCGGTGGCGATCGTGTCCCAGATCGTCATCTTCGTCGCCGTGGTGCTGCCGACGCTGGTTCTGCTGTGGGCGTCCTTCCAGCGCTTCTTCCAGCAGCCGTCCTGGCGCGCGCTGTCGAACGCGAGCTTCGCCAATTACACCAGCGTCCTCGACAACTCGACGGTGATCAGCGGCCTGAAGAACAGCCTTATCCTGGGCTTCGGCTCCGCCACCGCGCTGGTTCTCATCGTCGCCGTGATTTCGTGGATCGTCTGCCGCACCAGGATGCCGGGACGCAAGAGCCTCGATTTCCTCGCGCTCGTGCCGCAGGCGGTGCCGTCCGTCCTGTTCGGCGTGGCCATGCTGTGGCTTTATCTGATCGTGCCGCTCCCCGTTTACGGCACGCTGTGGATCATCGGGCTCGCCTACCTGACCCGCTACATGCCGCACACCATGCGGATCATTTCGGTCGGCATGCTCCAGTTCCATCCGGAGCTGGAAGAGGCGGCCTATGCCTCCGGCGCCTCATGGGGCCGCATGTTCCGCCGCATCCTGCTGCCGCTGCTGCGCCCCGTGCTGGTGGCCGCCTGGATCTGGGTGATGATCCACGCGTTCCGCGAACTGCCCGTTTCGGCCATCCTGTCCGGTCCGGAAACCCGCACGGTGGGCGTGGCCATCTACAGCATCTGGACGGAGGGCTCCTTCGGCCTGATCTCCGCCTTTGCGGTGATGGTCATCGCGGTCCTGATCGTCGTCACCTACGGCGCGGAAATCTTCGGCCGGCGCTTCGGCGTCACCGGCGTGCGCTGACGGGCGGGCGTCCGCCCGTTCCCCCGGCCGGGCGCGGGCGGCGAGCGCGGGCTATTCCGCGGCTTCGGCCTTTGCCTTCTTTTTCTTCTTGGCGTCGGCGCCTTTGGCCTGCTGCGCGTCGGTCGGCTCGATCGCCTGCTTGACGCGGGCCTTGATGGCTTCCGGCGCGTTGATCAGGCCGACGACGACCGATTCGAGCTCCTCGCCGGTCATCGTGCTCACGCTGAGCCCCTGCTTGATCGCATCGGCCTTGAATCCGGCATCTTCCACGGTGGCGTTGAACGCGGCGCGCAGCGCCTTCACGCGATCGGCGGGCGCCCCCGGGGTCGTGGCGATGGGACGGCCGACGGCAACCGCACGGGTCATGAATTCGGCAAGCGCGCGCTGTTCGTCGTTGCGTGCGAGATCGAGCAGCAGCGGCACGTCGGGCAGCTCCGGATCCTTGCGCAGGCCCACCTGGATCAGCGGACGAATCTTCTTCTGCGCGACCCAGTCGGGCTTGGTGCCTTTCCACGCGCTCCAGGGATTGGTGCCGCGGCCTTCGATTTCGCCGCGTTCCATGGCGAGGTTCATTTCGCCGCCGCCGGGATAGCCGAAGATGATCTTGAACCTGGTGCCGAGCACGCTGTTGTAGAACGCGGGCAACTGCATCGAGATCGATCCGGCGCCGGACGATCCGATGGGCGTCACGCGGTTCCTGGCGTCCTCGATCGTCATGGTGGGCGAAGTGTGCCACACGACCAGCGTCTGGTTGGACGTCGACATGTTGCCGATCCAGTTGAAGGTCTTCATGTCGGCCTTGGTCGGCCGGCCGAGGCCGAGCGCCTGGTACATCGGCATGCCCTGGCTGACGATGGTGAGGACCGTTCCGTCCTTCGGCGCTTGCACGGCGACGTATTCGGCGGCCTTGAGACCGCCGGCGCCGGGCATGTTGACCGCAATCACCCCCGACGGGCGGCCGGGAATGTGATTGTGGATGTGGCGAGCGAGCGTGCGCGCCAGCAGGTCGTATTCGTTGCCGGTGGTCGAGCGGATGACCATCCGCATCTGCTTGCCCTTGTAGAAGTCGGCGACGGCATCGGCCAGCGCGGGCGCGGCGGTAAAAGCGGTGAGAGATGCGGCGATTGCCGCGCAGGCGCCGTGGCGCAGCACTTGGGTCATGGTTCGCTCCCCTGAAGAGTTCAGGCCTTCGCGGCCTTTTCTTCTTCCTCCGCCGGGACACCCGTCCCGGCGTGACCGGACCATGTTAGTCGCCGGGCGAACCGGGCGGAAGGGGGAAGCGGGCGAGGCCGGGCTAAAGCCCGTGCTCGATCATGCCGGCCGCCACCGTGGCGTTGGTGCGGCTGTCGATGACGATGAAGGCGCCCGTCGCCTTGCAGGCGGCATAGGCGTCATAGGCGATGTCGTCCTGCAGGCGGATGCGCGCCTCGCCGATATCGTTGGCGGCCAGCGGCTTGCCGCCCGGGGCGCGTTCGAGAGTGTCGATGTCGAGCCGGGCATCGGGCAGGGCGATGCGCGCCGCCACCTCGCGTGCGCCGACGCGGACCAGATAGGGTGCACGCGGGTCCTGGGGGGCGGCGTCGAGCCAGCACAGCGCCGCCGTCACCTCGCGGCCCGTGCGCGGCGGATGTTCGGCGCTGGCCAGCATGAAACCGCGACCGGCGTCGATGTCGTCGGCAAGCGTCACCGTCACGGACTGGCCGGCCGAAGCGGAGGCCGCAGGGCCCCGCGGGGTCAGGATGCCCTGCACCGTGCTTTCGCGCCCGCCCGGCGCCACGACGATGCGTTCGCCTACGCGGAGCGTGCCTTGCGCGATGCGGCCCATGCAGCCGCGAAAATCGTGGGTCGAGGCGCCTTGCGGGCGGCTGGCCATCTGCACGGACATGCGGAAGGGACCGGCCGCGGCGACGGCGCTCGGCGGAAGGGCTTCAAGCAGGCCGAGAAGCGGCGCGCCGCGGTACCACGGCATGGCCTCCGACGCATTGACGACATTGTCGCCGCTTCTGGCCGAGACCGGCACGACATGGCGCGAGCGGAAACCGAGCCTCGCGGTGAAGCCTTCGATTGCCCCGCGCATCCGCACGAATGCGTCCTGCGACCAATCCACCAGGTCCATCTTGTTGACGGCGAAGACCACGTCGCGGATGCCCAGCAGCGCCGCGATGCAGATATGCCGGCGCGTCTGCGCCGTCATGCCCTGGCGCGCGTCGACCAGCAGCAGGGCGGCGGTCGCCTTCGAGGCTCCCGTCACCTTGTTGCGCGTGTACTGCTCGTGCCCGGGCACGTCGGCGAGAATGAAGCTGCGCCGCGGCGTCGCGAAGTAGCGATAGGCGACGTCGATGGTGATGCCCTGCTCGCGTTCGGCCGTCAGTCCGTCGGTGATGCGGGCGAGGTCGATCTGCTCGCGTCCTTCGCGCACGGCCTGGGCGGCAAGGGTGGCGATCTGGTCCGCCGTCAGCGCCCCGGCATCGGCGAGGATGCGACCGATCAGCGTCGATTTGCCGTCGTCGACGCTGCCCGCGGTGGTCAGGCGCAAGAGATCGCGGCCCTCGTCGAGGGCGGTTGCGGTGGTCATCGGTCAGTCCTCAGAAATAGCCGGCGAGCTTGCGCCGTTCCATTGCCGCTTCGGACGCGGCGTCGTCGAGCCGGGTGGCGCCGCGTTCCGACGTTTCGGCGGCGAGCGTCTCGATCAGGATGTCCTCGGCCGTCCTGGCGGTCGAAGCGACCGGGCAGGTGCAGGTGATGTCGCCAACCGTGCGGAACCGCACGCTGCGCACCACGGGGGTCTCGCCGGCGCGCAGCGGCACCAGCGGATGCACCGGGATCAGGCGATTGCCGCGCTCGACCACTTCGCGCTCATGGGCGAAGTAGAGCTCCGGCAGGGCCACGTTTTCGCGCGCGATGTAGCGCCAGATGTCGGCTTCGGTCCAGTCGCTGATCGGAAAGACGCGCATGTTTTCGCCCGCGCCGATGCGGCCCGAATAGAGATCCCACAGTTCGGGGCGCTGGCGGCGCGGGTCCCAGCCGCCGAAGGAGTCGCGGAAGGAAAAGACGCGTTCCTTGGCGCGGGCCTTTTCCTCGTCGCGGCGCGCGCCGCCGATGCAGGCATCGAAGCCGAATTCCTCGATCGCGTCGAGGAGCGTGACGCTCTGGTGCGCGTTGCGGCTTTCGTTCGGATCGCGCAGGACGACGCGGCCCTGCCGGATACTGTCTTCGACCGAGCGCACGACGAGGCGGGCGCCGGCCGCCTCGGCCGCGCGGTCGCGGAAGTCGAGAACCTCGGGGTAATTCTGGCCGGTATCGACGTGCAGCAGGATGAACGGCATGCGCCCGGGCGCGAAGGCCTTGATGGCAAGATGCAGCACCACGGCCGAATCCTTGCCGCCGGAGAACAGCAGGGCCGGGCGTTCGAACTGCGCGGCGACCTCGCGCAGGATGTAGACCCCCTCGCTTTCGAGCAGGTCGAGATGGCCGGGCGCCGGAACGGCGTCGGATGCGGTCATGGCGGGCTCGCGCGGCAGGCTGATGACCGAACTCGCGGCGAAACTCACGAATGTTTTCCTTCGAAATAACCGGGATGCAGGCCGCATTCGCGGCTTTCGGGAACTTCCCACCACCAGCGGCCGGCGCGTTCGTCCTCTCCCGGCGAAATCGCTCGCGTGCAGGGCGCACAGCCGATCGAGGCGTAGCCGCGGTCGTGCAGCGGGTTATAGGGAACGTCGCGGTTGCGGATGTAGGCCCATACGTCGTCGGCCGACCACGCGGCGAGAGGATTGAACTTGTAGAGACCGTGTTCGCCGTCCCAGGCCTTTTCCGGCGTCGCCGTGCGGGTCGCCGACTGCGACCGGCGCAGGCCGGTGATCCACGCGCCCTTGCCCGCGAGCGCGCGGCCGAGCGGCACGACCTTGCGCGCATGACAGCACGCCTTGCGCGCCGCGACCGACTGAAAGATACGGTCGTCGGAATGTTCCCGGTAGAACGCCACCAGCGATTCCTCGTCGGGCTGGAAAACGTCGATGGCGACGCGGTAACGCGCGCGTACCCGCTTGAGCAGATCGAGCGTTTCGCCCGGCAGGCGTCCGGTATCGAGCAGGAAGGCGCCGATCGGCAACCGGTCGCGCGCCGCGAGGTCGAGCAGCACCATGTCCTCGGCCCCGAGCGACAGGGCGAGGACAGCGGGCGAAAATTCGCGGGCGGCTTCATTCAGAATGGCGCGGGCGCGTTCGGTGCGGGCGGTGAGTTCCGGGGTCATGGCGTGAATCGATGCTCAATAAACCAAATTATAAGTGTTATATTTATATTATAACTTTTAAAATTTGTATATAAAAATAAACAACAGTTTATTTTAGTGATTTATTTTCCGGGATTCCCGCCCTCCAGTGGAAAACCGGCCGGTTCAGCCCCATCTGGATGTGGCGCGGGCCTTGCCAGGGTCCCGTTTTCCGGGC
>CAXRES010000038.1:0-4810 GCA_964229575.1 Alphaproteobacteria bacterium | reverse complement strand
GACGATTACAAGCACCTTGCGCGCGAGGCCGAATGGTCGGGCGGCGGCAACGGGACGGAGGACGACGAATGAGTCGCCCGCCGCGCCCGCCCGAACGTCTCGTCGTGGTGCAGGACGATGCGGACGCGCGCCAGCGCCGCGCCGCCGATCCGGCCGCCTCGGTGTGGGTCGGCGCCTCGGCCGGCACCGGAAAGACCAAGGTGCTGACCGATCGCGTGCTTGCCCTGCTGCTTGCCGGCACGCCGCCCGAACGGCTCTTGTGCCTCACCTATACGCGGGCGGCTGCGGCGGAAATGGCGATCCGCGTGCAGAGGGCGCTCGGCGAACTGGCCGTGGCGACGGAAGAAAAACTCGGCGCCGCGCTCGCCATGCTCGGCGCAACCGACGACGAAGCGACGCGCACGCGCGCACGCAGGCTGTTCGCCCTCGTCCTCGATTGTCCGGGCGGGCTCAAGATCCAGACCATCCACGCCTTCTGCGAATCGCTCCTGCGCCGTTTTCCGGTGGAAGCCGGCCTCGCGCCGCATTTCCAGGTGCTGGACGAGACCGAGCAGAGATCGATCCTCGCCCATGCGCGCGACGAAGTTCTGGCGCGCGCCGCTGGCGCCGGCGCGGCCGGCGCGGATGACGCGCTCGCCCGCGCGGTCGAGCGCGTTGCCGGGCGTCTCAACGCGCAGGATTTCGACGGGCTGATGGCCGTACTCACCGGCGAACGCGGGCGCATCGCCCGCCTGCTTGCTCTTGAAGGCGGGCTCGACAACGCCGTCGCGGCCCTTGCCGCCACGCTCGGCGTCAAGGTAGGGGAAACCGAGGACGCGATCATCGCCGCCGCCTGCGCCGACGGCGCTTTCGATGCCGAGGCCCTGCGCGCGGCGGCCGCGGCGATGGAAGGCGGCCTCAAGACGGACAAGGATCATGCGGCGCTGATGACGCCGTTTCTTGCGGCCGGCGAAAAGCAAAGACCGGGGCTCTACGACAGTTATCTGCGCGCGTTCCTCAAGGCCGATGGCGACCGTTTCAAGGACCTGATCACCAAGGGCGGCTTGAAGTCAGTCAAAAGGCCCGAAGCCCTGCTCGAAACCATGGCGGCGGAAGCGGCGCGTCTGCTGGCGGCGGAAGCCCGGCGGCGCTCGGTGCGCACGGCGCAGGGTTCGATCGCGGCGCTGACCATCGGCGCCGCTCTGATCGAGACGTACGCGGCGCGCAAGGCCGCGGCGGCGCGGCTCGATTACGACGATCTCGTGCTTCACGCGCAGGAACTTCTGTCGACGCGCGAGGCGGCGCAGTGGGTGCTCTACAAGCTCGACGGCGGCATCGACCACGTCCTGGTCGACGAGGCGCAGGACACCAGTCCCGACCAGTGGGACGTGGTGCGGCGATTGACCCAGGAGTTCTTCGCCGGGGCAGGCGCGCGCGCCGAGCGCGAGGAAACTCCGCGCACGGTTTTCGCCGTGGGCGACGCCAAGCAGTCGATCTATTCCTTCCAGCGTGCCGAACCCAGGCGCTTCGCCGAAATGCGCGAGACATACCGGGGCGAGGTCACGGCGGCAGGCGGGGAATTCCGCAACGTGCTGCTGCAGCATTCCTTCCGCTCGACGGCGCCGGTGCTGGGCGCGGTCGATGCCGTGTTCGCCGCGTCGCCGGCCGCCGATGGCGTCGCCGAAGGCGAAGTCGTCAGGCACATGACGCGCCGCGTTGGCCAGGCGGGCGCGGTCGAACTCTGGCCGGCCTTCACGCCCGCCGACGGCGGCGTCGCCGACCCGTGGAAGCCCGATCCCGATACCGAGGCCGCGCGCTCGGCGGAAGCGGCGTTTGCCGCTTTCATCGCCCAGCAGGTGCGGGAATGGACGGGCAACCTCGACCTGCCCTCGCGCGGGCGCAAGTTGCGGCCGGGTGACGTTCTCGTGCTGGTGCGCACGCGCACGCGGCTCGTGAACCCGCTGGTGCGCGCCTTCAAGCGGCTCGGCGTCGGCGTCACCGGCGTCGACCGCATGAAGCTGGCCGAGGAGCTGGCGGTGATGGACCTCGTGGCGCTCGCCCGCTTCCTGGCGCTGCCCGAGGACGATTATTCGCTCGCCTGCGTGCTCAAGGGGCCGTTCTGCGATCTCGACGATGCGGACCTGATGGCGCTCGCGCCGCGCCGGAAAGGCTCTCTGTGGGCGGCCCTGTCGGCGCGATCGAGCGAAAGCGCGCGCTGGCTCGCGGCGCGCGATTTTCTCGCCGGGCTGCTGGCGCACACCGATTTCCGCCGTCCCTTCGAACTGTTCGCGGAAGTTCTCGACGAGCGCGACGGGCGGACGCGCCTGATCGCGCGCCTCGGCGCCGAAGCCGAAGACCCGGTCAATGAATTCCTCGAACTTGCTCTCGCCTTCGAGCGCGGCCATGCGCCCTCGCTCCAGGGATTCCTCGACTGGTTCGAGAGCGGACAAAGCGACATCAAGCGCGATCTCGAACAGGCGGCGCGCGACAAGGTACGCATCATGACGGTGCATGGCGCGAAGGGATTGCAGGCGCCGGTGGTGATTCTGCCCGATACCATGTCGTCGCTGAGATCGCCGAACGCGCCCTACTGGTGCGAGACGCCGCAGGGCGGCGAGATGCCGCTGTGGACGCCCAGGGCCGGCGATCTCGATGCCACGGCGCGCGCGGTTCGCGACCGCGCCGCGGCGGCGGGAGTGGAAGACTATCACCGGCTTCTCTATGTCGCCATGACGCGGGCCGAAGACATGCTGTTTATCGGCGGCTGGCAGGGGCGCAAGGCGGCGCCGGCCGATTGCTGGTACAACCTTGTCCGCAACGGCCTTGAAAACCTGCCGGGCGTCGAGAGCGTCGATTTCCACGATCCGGTCAGCGACTTCGTGGCCAAGAGCCTGCGCTTTGCCGCGCCGCAGGCGGCGGAGGCCGACAGGCGGGAGGATGCCGCCGTCGCGGGGGGCGAGCCCGCCGGCATCGTGCTCGGCCGCTGGGCGCAGGAAGGAGCGGCGGCGGAAGCGGCACCCGCCGCCCTGGCGCCGTCGGCGGCGGGCGGCGAGGAACCGGCGCTCCTGTCGCCGCTCTCGGGCGATGCGGCGCGCTACTTCCAGAAGGGCCGGCTGGTCCACGGCCTGCTCGAATTTCTGCCCGCCCTGCCGAAGGCCGGCCGCCGGGGCGCGGCCGAGCGTTTCCTCGCGCGGCCCTCGCTCGGTCTGGATTCGAAAGCGCGCGCCGCCATCGTCGACGAAACTCTGGCGCTGTTCGACGATCCCGCCTTCGCTCCGCTGTTCGGTGATGCAAGTCTCGCCGAGGTTCCGGTCACCGGCGTCATCGGCGGGCGCGTGATCAACGGCCAGATCGACCGCCTCGTCGTGGGCCAGGGCGATGTTCTGGCGGTTGATTACAAGACGGCACGCCCGGTTCCGGCGACCGCGGCCAAGGTGCCGTCCGCCTACGTTGCGCAGATGGCGCTTTATCGCGCGGCGCTCGCCAGGATTTTTCCGGGCAGGACGGTGCGCTGCGCGCTGCTCTACACGGCGGAAGCGAAGCTGATCGAACTGCCTTCAGCGCAACTCGACGCGGCGATGGCCGGGCGATGATTTTTTGTCATAAAGCATTTACATAATATTTTTACATAACGTTTTATTGTCAGTCTTATATAAAAGGCCGAAGTATTTACATAATTACTTGCCTGCCACAAATAAATCATAATTGATCATTTGGCGCAAATCTTGGTACCGCGTAGAGTTTTTGCATCCGGCGCGACCCCGCGCCGGACGCGCCGCGCAGAACGGCGCTATCAATCCCATGGCAATCCCAAGGAGAGCGTGATGAAGAAGATCGTTCTTGCGGCCCTTGCTGCGCGGTTTGCGCTGAGCACCCCGGCCCTGGCTTCCGTCATTTCCGGCAATGCGCCTGTCGTCCAGCAGGAAGAAGGCGAGAAGAAGAAGGAAGGCGGCGGCGGCGGCGGCGACTAGTCTCCACGCTATTGCTTGCCTGCGGGCGGGTCCGCCCGCGCGCAGGCAAGCCGTCAGGAGCCGGCGTGACCTTCGCGGGTCGCGCCGGTTTCTTTATTCACCGCGCCTCACCCCGCATGACCTTTTCCCGATATAGCCGGTCTCGCTCCCTTGCACGGCCGGCAGGGCCGCGCGAATGTGCGTGGTTTCAGGGGGATAGGGCGCGCGCCTTGACGCTGCCTCCCGCCCCCTTCTAGACTCGGCCCGCACTTCGCGCATTGCGCGCCCGCCCGGGCGCAGGCCAGCGCGCCAACCGAGTGATTGCGGGCAGCCTGTTCGCCGTCGGATGTGTCCATCCAATGGCAGGTTGCTCCGGCCGTAACCAATTCAGTGGGGTAGATCATGAGCCTGACCCAAGTCACCGACGCCAGCTTCGAAACCGACGTGCTGAACGCGCAAGGCCCCGTCCTTGTCGATTTCTGGGCCGAATGGTGCGGCCCGTGCAAGCAGATCGCGCCGGTGCTGGAAGAAATGGCGAAAGAGCTTCAGGGCAAGCTCACCATCGCCAAGGTCAACATCGACCACAATCCGCAGACCCCGTCGAAGTACGGCGTGCGCGGCATTCCGACGCTGATCCTGTTCAAGAACGGCCAGGTCGCCGGTACCAAGGTGGGAACCGCGCCCAAGACGGCGCTGCTCGACTGGGTGCGCTCGGTTATCTGATCCGGCCGAACGGTTTTGCGATCCGGGGACCCGCCGCAAGGCGGGGCCTTTTCCGTCACCACGTGTTGCGCAGTTCGCGCAGCTTCAGGAACACGGTTTCCGGATTCGGATCGTCGAGCAGGTCGGGGAACGCTTCCCTGAGCCGCTTGATGACGCTC
>CAXRES010000037.1:0-5442 GCA_964229575.1 Alphaproteobacteria bacterium | reverse complement strand
CGGGCGAGGGCCAGCTCTTCCTGCTCGACGGCGACGACGACATCGACTACCTGGCCGGCGGCCCGGCGCCCGCGCCGCTCACCCACGACGACCTCGCCGCCAAGGCCGACTACACCTTCGACTACAACGCCGGGCTGTTCTTCTAGGCCGCGCGGCGCACGGCGAACAACAAAAGGCCCGGCCGTCCGCCGGGCCTTTTTGCATGACCAGGCGGCGGCGGGCCTTCTTGCATGGTCTGACGCGCCCGCAGGGGCGCGCAGGAAACAACGAAACGGGGAAAAATGGTGGGCGCGACTGGGATTGAACCAGTGACCCCTACGATGTCAACGTAGTGCTCTCCCGCGGAGCTACGCGCCCTGATCGGGACCCGCTGCGCCCGCGTACGGGCCGGGGGTCCGGGGTCGCCGGCCCCCTCGGGGACGGCGGGCGGTTTATAGCGCATTCGCCGGGCGCGGCCAAGCCTCGTGAAACCGCGGCCCGAAGCGGCGCGGCGGGGCCCCGCGCCGGCCTAAAGCACCGACGTGCGGGCGTTGAGCGCCTCATGCACGCGGTCGACCAGTTCGCGCAGGTGGAAGGGCTTCGACAGGACCCGCGCCCCGGCGAGTTCCGCATCGCGGCCCCTGAGGCTGACGGCGGCGAAGCCGGTGATGAACATGACCTTGAGGTCGGGGTAGGCCGCGCGCGCGCGGGCGGCGAGCTGGAAGCCGTCGAGCGAAGGCATCACCACGTCGGCCACCAGCAGGTCGAACTGCACGGTCTTCGCGGCGGCAAGCGCCTCGAGTCCGTCGCCCACGGCAAAGACATCGTGCCCCGCGCGCTCGAGCGCGCGGGTCAGGAACACCCGCAGGGTGGTGTCGTCTTCGGCAAGCAGGATCCGGCTCACGGCCGCTGACGTCCTTTCCATTCGATCGGGCTGCGCGGGGGGCCTTGCGGCACCGGCGGGGACAGGCCCGCACGAATAAACCCCGTATGCTGTCCCGGCAAGAGTGCAGGTTTTTGGTTGTGAAAAGGTAAATCGCCGCCCACGCGCGGGCAAGCGCGGCGGATTTCGCGGCAATGCGGCGATCAAAGGGCGCCGGACCACGGGGCCGGATGACAGGAAGAGAGGATTGGGCTAAAGCTCACTCATCATGGCCGAAATATCGACGACGACGCAGCATGCGGCCCCGCCCCGCGAGGAGGAAGGCGAGGTCATCGACGTCCTGCGTCCCGCCCGCCAGAGCCTGCCCGTCGTCTTCGCCTCGCCGCACAGCGGCGACCGCTATCCGCAGAGCTTCATCGCCGCCTCGCGCCTGGACTTCGCCAATCTGCGCAAGTCCGAAGACAGCTTCATCGATGAAATCTTCGGCGCCGCGCCGCGCTTCGGCGCGCCGCTGCTCAAGGCGCTCTATCCGCGCGCCTACATAGATCCCAATCGCGAGCCGTTCGAACTCGACCCCGAAATGTTCGCCGATCCGCTGCCGTCCTACGTCAACACGCACAGTCCGCGCATCTCCGCCGGCCTCGGCACCATTGCGCGCGTCGTGGCCAATGGCGCGGAAATCTACCGCGACAAGCTCAGCTTCGCGGAAGCGGCGGCGCGCATCAACGCCCTCTACCGTCCCTATCACCGGGCGCTGCAGGAACTGATCGAGGCGACCCGCAATGCCTTCGGCTGGTGCCTCCTGATCGATTGCCATTCGATGCCGTCGGTGGGCGGGCCGATGGACGCCGATACCGGCAAGACCCGCGTCGATTTCGTGCTGGGCGATTGCTTCGGCGCGAGTTGCGATGCCGCCATCAGCGATCATGTCGAACGGGAACTGGCCAAGGGCGGCCATACGGTGACGCGCAACGTGCCCTATTCGGGCGGCTACACCACGGTCCACTACGGCCGGCCGCGCGCCGATGTCCATGTCCTGCAGATCGAGATCAACCGGGCGCTCTACATGGACGAAGACCGCTACGAGCGCCTGCCCGGACTCAATGCTCTCACCGCGCATATCGAGAGCCTGATGGCGACGCTCGCGTCCTTCTGCGCCGCGCGCAGCACCTGATCCGCGCCACGTTCCCGCCCCCCTGAAAACCGGTCACGGAAAGCCATGCGCGAGGCGCGGCCCCGCGGTCGCAAGCCGATAACCGGACAAGAAAAAAAGGCCGCACCAAGGTGCGGCCTTTAAGTGTAGGGAGGAAACGCCCAAGAAGGGTATTTACGACACGGCCCCGGTCCGGGCCGCGGTCGCAGAGTTTTTATCCCACATCGCTCCGGGACGGTCAAGTGTTTTATATAAGAGTTTATAAAAACATATAAATCATAGACTTCCTATTTCGATTAGCGAATTATGCGGTTGCGGCGAAGAAGCCGCTCTGGCCCGGGCCTTGCATTGCCAAAGCCATGATGCAACACGCCGCGATCCGCCTTTTCCTTGCCGCCCTGTTGTCCGCCGGCCTTTCCGCCGCCGCGCCGGCGCTTTGGGCCACCCCCCTGCCCGCGCCAAAACCCCTTGATCCGCAGGCGAAACTCTGCGCCGAGCCGATCGCGCGGGCGGAACGGGAACACCGCATCCCCAACCAGCTTCTCGCCGCCGTGGCGGTTGCCGAATCGGGACGCTGGCTCGGCAACGACCGGGCAGTTTTTGCCTGGCCGTGGACCGTGACCTCCGGTCCCAAGACCTGGTACTTCGCCGACCGCGACGAAGCCGTCGCCCATGTCCGCAAGCTGCGCGCCGGCGGCGTGCGCAACATCGATGTCGGCTGCATGCAGGTGAACCTCGCCTATCACGGACGCGCCTTCGCCACACTCGAACAGGCCTTCGATCCCGAAGCCAATGTCGACTATGCCGCGAACTTCCTCGCGCGGCTCAACGCGGCGAAACGATCCTGGATGCTGGCCGTCGGCCATTACCACTCGTCGACGCCCGCGTTGCAGGACAAGTACCGGCGCAAGATCGTCAGGACCTGGGCCGAGGAACGCCGCCGCGCCGCGGAAGAACACCGCCAGGCGGTGATGAAGCGCTTCGCCGAACAGCGGCGCATCCAGCAGGCCCGCCAGGCCGCCTGGCAGGCCGCCCGGGCCCAGCGCATCGCCGCCGCCGGGAACTGAAACGCCCCCGCTTCGCCGACACGCGCGGCCGATTCTCGCGCTATGATGCGCCGATGAAAACCGGGGCGCGCTATCTTCTGGCCGATATCGGCGGCACCTTCGCCCGCTTCGCCGTGAAGCGGCAAGGCGGCGCGCCCGCCCATCACCGGCAATATCGCACCGCCGAACACCAGAGCCTCGCCGCCGCCATCGACGCCTATCTCGGCACGCTCGACGGCCCGCGCCCGCGCGCCGCCGCCATCGCCGTCGCCGCGCCCATCGTCGGCGAGCGCGTTCGCATGACCAATGCCGCATGGAGCTTTTCGCGCACCGGCCTCGCGCGCGCCTGCAAGTTCCGCCGGGTCGATCTGCTCAACGATTTCGAGGCGCTCGCCTGGAGCCTCGAAGGGCTCGGCGCGCGCCGGCGCGAAAGGATCGGCGGCGGTCGCGGCGAAAAAGGCAGGCCGATGGCGGTGTTCGGCCCCGGCACCGGGCTCGGCGTCGCCTGCTTCCTGCCTGCCGCGGCGGGCGGCCCGGCGGCCATCGCCACCGAAGGCGGGCACGCCGACATCGCCGCGACCACGGAACGCGAAGCCGCGGTCATCGCGGTCCTGCGCCGCCGCTTCGGCCATGTCTCGGCCGAACGCCTGCTGTCGGGACCGGGGCTTACCAACATCCACGCCGCGCTCTGCGCCATCGACGGGCGCGAGCCTTCGGCGCCCCTGCGTCCCGGCGACATCGCGCGGGCTGCCCAGGCGCGCGGGCGCGCACGCGATGCCCGGGCGCGCGAAACAGTGGCGATGTTTTCGGCGCTTCTTGGGCAGCTTGCAGGCGATCTTGCGCTCGGCTTCGGCGCGCGCGGCGGGGTCTACGTCGCGGGCGGCGTGGTGGCGCGCCTGGGTCCGGCCTTCGACCGCAAGCTCTTCCGCCGCCGCTTCGAGGACAAGGGCCGCTACCGGGATTGGCTCAAACCCGTGCCCGTCTGGCTGATCACGCACCCGCATCCGGCGATGCTGGGCCTCGCCCGCTATCTCGCCCGCAGCGCAAGGACGCGGGCCTGAGTAGCCTCAGCCGCGATGGCGCCAGGCGAGCGCGGCGCCCGCCGCCGCGATCAAGGCCAGCATCACGAACCCCGCCCCGTAGCCGAAGCCGCCCGCCACCAGCGCGCTGAACAGCGCGGGCGAAATCACTACGCCGGCGAAGGTGACGAAGATCGAGCCGCCCGTGGCCACGCCGGCAAGGCCGGGCGGCGCGATGCGCGCGAGTTCCGCCAGCATGACGCCGTTCCAGCCGATGGCGCTCGCCCCGAAGGCGGTTGCCGCGCCGTAGAGCAGCCAGCCGGGCGTCCCCGGGCCGAAGGAGGCGATGACGACGGACGCGCCCACCATGACGGCGCCGAGCAGGAACAGGAGCCAGCGCGCCGACATCAGGTTTCCCGACACCGCGCCCCACACGATGCGGCCGGCGACGCCCGCAAGCTGGGCCGAGGCCAGCACCGCCCCGGCGGCGACGAGATCGAGCCCGACCACCTGCACGAGAAAGGTCACGAGGTAGGCGACGAGCGACATCTGCACGGCCGAAAACGCGCCGGCGAGAAGGCGAGCCGCCGCATGGCCGGATCGCGCATCACCAGGCGCAGCGGCCCGGCAAGGTCGCGGCCGACGCGAAGGCTGCGATCGCGGTCGGCATCGAAACGGGCGCGCAGCGGTTGCAGGGCGAGCGCCGCGGCAAGACAGGCCGCGGCCACCGCCCAGGCGGCGCCGCGCCAGCCCCAGGCCAGCACCATCGGCGGCACCAGCGCCCCGGCAAGCGCCCCGCCGGCGGGCACCCCCGTCTGCTTGAGCGAAAAGACGATGGGCAGGAACCGGGGCGGCGTCACCCGGGCGAGGATGTGCGAGCTCGCGGGTGTCGGCGGACCGTAGGAAAAGCCGATCATCATCGCCGCCAGCACCGCCCAGGGAATGGCGCCCACGGTCAGCAGGGCGAGCGCCAGCGCCGCGCAGGCGAGACATATCTGCGCCACCCGGATGGCGCCGAGGCGCAGCACGACGCCGCCGCCGAGCACGCCTGAAAACATGGCGACGACGAAAACGGCGCTCATGTAGAGGCCGACCCAGCCCGCCGAAATGCCGAGATCGGCGGCGAGCGGCACGGCGAAGACCGGCACCGTGAGGCCCGCCATCGCCATCAGCGTCTGCATGACGAACATCGCCGCGAGCGGGCCGATCGCGCCGTTCAGTCGCGGCGCGCTGTCGCCGGGTCCGCCGCCGGGCGCCTGCGGCATATCTGCATGTGAAATTTTCTGCCTCCCTCGCGAGGATTAGGCTACCAATGGGCGCCGGATCGGCGGTGAACGGGCTTGAGCAACCTGCGATCGGATG
>CAXRES010000036.1:0-8263 GCA_964229575.1 Alphaproteobacteria bacterium | reverse complement strand
CCCGGCGCTGGCCACGCCCTTGGGCCTGTTCCAGACGCCCTTGGGCGAAATCCTGCCGATGCGCCCGACCGGGCGCGTGATCGAGCAGCCCTTCCGCGCCGACGTCACCGATATCGGCCGGCGCCATCCCGTGACTGCGCGCCTGCCCGGTGCGCCCGTCGCCGCCGGGGCCGCGCCCGAGTGGGGACGCTGGCTGCGGCTGGTCGAATCGGACGCCCGCCGCGGCACCGTGGTGATGAAGGGGGCGGACGACCGCCCGGTGCTGGCGCTCGACCGCGTCGGCAAGGGCCGCATCGCGCAACTGCTGACCGACCAGATCTGGCTGTGGGCGCGCGGCTTCGACGGCGGTGGACCGCAGGCCGAACTGCTGCGCCGCACCGCGCACTGGCTGATGAAGGAACCGGACCTGGAAGAAGACGACCTGCGCGCCGAAATCCAGGGCACGCGGCTGGCCGTGACGCGCCAGAGCCTGGAAAAGGACGAACGGCCGGTGAAGGTGGAAATGCCTTCGGGCAAGGTCGAAGTCCTGCCGCTTCTCGACCGCGGCGACGGGCGGGCGACGGGCGCGCTCACCATCGCCGAACCCGGTCTCTACCGCATCACCGACGAAGCGAAGAAACGCACGGTCTTCGCCGCGGCAGGAACGCTCAACCCGGTCGAGTTCGCCGACGTCACGACGAGCGACAGGATTCTTGCCCCGGTGGCGCGCGCCACCGGCGGCGGTCTGTTCTGGCTGGTCGACGGCATGCCCGACATCCGCCGCACCCAGCCCGCGCGCGCCACGGCGGGACGCGGCTGGCTCGGCCTCAAGGCCAACGGCGATTACATCGTGCGCGGCATCAACGAGATACCGCTGCTGCCGGCGCTGCTGGCCATGCTGCTCGCGCTCGGCGCCATGATCTGGGCCTGGCGGAGAGAAGGCGGCTAGCGACAAGAGCGCCGCGAAGGCGGCTAAAAACAGAGTCGCAGAGAGGGCGGCTGAAGCCCCTCATCCGTTTCAGAGATCGAACACCGCCACCACCGGCGCGTGATAGGACACCGGCGACGGATTGACCGCGACCTGGCCGGTCAGTTCGTCGGCGAGCGCCTCGTTGTGGATTTCCGAGCCGCGATAGCGTCCCATCAGGCGGCGCGAGGCCATGATGTGATCGAGCATCTGGCGGCGTCCCTGATGGATCACGGTGAAGCGGCGGTCGGCGGCGAGCGAATGTTCGACCGGCACCATGACGCGGAAAGACAGCGCGCCGTTGCCGGTGTTGTCGTCCTCGCCGCGCAGGATTTCGACGGGCGTATGGTGTTCTTCGGCGTTGAAGTCGCCGGCGATGCAGATCATCGCCTGTGGGTCATCATCGAACAGGCGATCGAGTGCCAGGCGCAATTCGAAGGCCTGCCCCGCCCGCTTGATCTCCGACAGGTAGTAGCCTTCCGCCCAGCCGCCGATGGTCTTCCAGGCAAACGTGTCCGCCTTCTGTCCGGGCACCGCGCAGGCAAGCGGCGCGCGCAGATGCACGTTGAACAGATGCAGCGGCTTCCTGCCCGCAATCTCGATGCGCGTGTAAAGGACCGGTCGCTCCCAGGTGAGCGGCACCGCCTCCTTCACCGCGGGATCGGCGGTGACGAAGGCGTGGCGCGGTTCGGGCACCAGGTCGTGCCACAACTGTTCGCTGGCGGCGATGGGCAGGCGCGACAGCGTCACAAGGTTGTGGTGATCGTTCAGCCCTTTCCCGCCGCCGCGCAGTGCGCGGCCATTTTCATAAATGGCGGCTCCGCCGCCGCCCCGCTTCGACGACACGGCGAGGTGATAGTCACGGAGCGCGCTCGCATCGAGCAGTTTTTCAAGGGCCAGCAGCCTGCGCTCCCGGACGCCCGGCGGGCGCTGGGCGTTGACTTCCTGCAAACACAGAATATCGGCGTCGAGGCGCTCCAGCATCGGCGCCAGCACCGGGATGCGCTCGGACAAGGGTGGGCGGATGTCCGGCCCGTCGTCGAGATTTTCCAGGTTGAAGGTGGCGATGCGCATTGCGGCAGTATAGGCCGCCGCCCGAAAAAAGGCGCGCGGGGCTTGTCCCGTCGCGCCCCCGACGCCTTAAGACAAACCGTCATGCCCCGGCTTGTCCGGGGCATCCCTGCGGGTGGATCGCCCGGACAAGCCGGGCGATGACGGTGTAGCTAAACACGAATTTCTACCCACGGCCCCGTCGGTACAGGCCGACTATCGCGGCCCCGTCGGCGCAGGCCGACTATCTTGGTGACGTGCGCACGTCGAGGACGGCAACGGCGCCGCCGTCCGCTTCGGCGATGGCGCGCTTGAGCGCGGCGGCGAAGTCGTCCGGGTCCTTCACCGGCCCTTCCGACCAGGCGCCGTAGCCCCTGGCCAGCGTGGCGAGGTCGGCTTCCGGATCGCGCGTCGTGGTGCCGATCCAGGCGTTCTCCGCCGGGCGGCCGCGCATGTGGGCGACCTCGTTCTGGTGCTGTTCGTCGTTGTACCAGGACGTGTTGTTGTTGATGACGCACAGAAGCGGGATGCGCATGTGAACGGCCGTCCACAGCGCCTGGGACTGCATCAGGAAGTCGCCGTCGCCGAGGATGGCGACCGGGAAACGGCCCTGGTCGCGCGCGGCCAGCGAAGCGCCGACCATCGCGCCCGGCCCGTAGCCGACGCCGCCGCCGCCCGACACGCCGATGTTTTCGCCCGAGCCCGAGAACTGCCAGATGCCGTGCGGCCAGGCGCGGTGCCCGCGCACGGTCAGCATCCACGGCCTGGAACGGACGGCGTTGTAGATTTCGTAGACGAAGCGGTGCGGCGACAGCGGCGTGTCCGCCCAGCGCTTCTTCAGCGTTTCCTGCTGGCGCGCGGTCATCGCCTCGTGCGTCCTGGCGATCTTCTTGCGACGCGCCTCGATCGCGCTCGCTCCCTTGGCGCGGCCGAGCTTCGACTTCACCGCCTCGATGATCTGGCGCAGGCCGACCACGGGATCGGCAAGCAGCTGGATTTCGGTCGGCGCCACCTTGCCGCCAAGGCGCGTCCACGACCGGATGGCGTAGTCGTTCTGCGACAGGTCGATGACCCTGGTGCCCTTGCCGCCCGCGCCCAGTTCGCCGCGCACGCGCGACGAATAGGAATCGACCACCACGTTGACGTCCGGGCTGTCGACCGCGAGCAGCACGTCCGCGCCTTCGACCACGCCCTTTTCGCCGGTCAGGTTCTGCGGATGAGCCGTCGGGAAGCAGGTGCAGTTGCGGTCCTCCACATAGGCCGCGCCGGTCAGTTCGACCAGTTCAACCAGCAGCTTCGTCGCTTCGCGCCGGTACATGACGCGCCCGCCGGTGATCACCGGGTTGCGCGCCTTAAGCAGCAGGTCGGCCGCGGCATCGACCGCTTCGGGGTTGGCGGCGGGCGGCGGGGCGGGCCGGTTGGCCGGCGCTTTCATGTCGGGAATGGTGATGGGCCCCGAGAGCTTCGATTCCTGGATGCCGGAATCGAGCGACACGTAGGTCGGTCCCTTCGGCCCGGTGTTGGCGATCTTCCATGCGCGCGCGATGGAATCGCACACGCCTTCCGCCGTCGTCGCTTCGTCGTCCCACTTGACCCACGGGCGCACCAGTTCGCCCTGCACGTTGGCCGAATGTTCGTAGTCGATGCCGCGGCGCAGCTTCGGATCGGCGGGGCCCGAACCGCCCAGCACCACGACCGGCTGCTGGTCGGCGAAGGCGTTGTAGATCGCCATCGAGCCGTGCATCAGCCCGACCAGATCGTGCAGGATGGCGAGCGCCGGCAGGCCCGAAGCCTTGGCATAGGCCTGCGCCGCGTGCACGCAGACGTCTTCATGCGCGCACAGCACCGCCTGCGGGTCCCTGTTGCCGAGATAGTTCACCATACTGTCGTGCAGGCCGCGGTAACTCGACCCCGGATTGACGAAGGCATACTTGAAGCCGATGGCGCGCAGCGTGTCGGCCATCGCGTCGGAAGCGTATTCGGGCCGGTTGCTGGCCTTGATCTTGACCGGGCGGTCGATAGCAGGGGCGGCGGGGGCTTTGCGCGACGTAGTCATGGGATCGGTTCCTCGTGGTGGCGTTTGTCCGCTCGCAGGGGCGACGGGCCGGTCCGCGGGGCGCGCGCGAACCTTGGGAAAGGGCGGAATTCCGGACGGCGGACGCGATCCCTGCACATCGCGCTTTTTGCTTTGCCGATTTCGTACACCCGCGCCGCCGCGGCCGTCAATCGCGAGGCCCGGCCGGTTGCGGGAACCGCCGATTCATGGTTCGCTTGCGTCATGGACGGACGCGACAAGGCCCCGGCAAAAGCGGCACAAGCTCTCGGTGCCTTCGTGGCCGAGCTGCGCGCCCTCTATGCCCGCGAAAGAGAGCCGGGGCGCGTGTTCGAGGCGGCGCGCGGAGCGCTCGGCCGGCTGCTTGGCGACGTCAATGTCGCCGCGGCGGCGAAAAACTGGCCGGTCTGCGACCGCGAGAACTGGCTGTTCTATGAAGACCCCGATTACGGCTTCGTCGTCGACGGCCTGGTGAAGGCGCCGGGGCAGGCGACGTCGATCCACGATCACGGCGCGATCTGGGTTCTGTACGGCGTGCTTTCCGGCGGCGAGGACATCTGCCACTACCGCCGCACCGACGGCGGCACGGGCGAAGGCCCGGCCCGGATCGAGGAAACCGGCCGAAGCGGCGTCCGCCCGGGCGTGCTCGATCTCGTCGCCCCCTACGCCATCCATTCCGAGCAGGCCGGGGAGCAAGGCTCCGTCGCCGTCATCCTGCGCTCGGCCCGCCCCGACCGCATCGCCACGGGCCGCTTCGATGCGCCGAACGGCTGCTGGCGCACGAGCCCCGGAATACGCCAGGTGCCGATGGAAATCGGCTGAAGCCTAAAGTGCCGATGAAGATCGGCTGACGATTGGAAGAAGGGCTGCCTACTGCGAGATCGTATAGCGGCGGAGCAGGCGCACTTCCTCGGGCGAAAAGTCGCTGCGCGCGTGGTTGACGCAGCGGTTGTCCCAGATCAGGAAATCGCCCGCCGTCCACTTGTGGGCGCAGATGAATTCCGGGCGCTCGCTGTGCTCGACCAGCTCGCGCACCAGCGCCTCGCCCTCGGCGCGGTCCAGGTCCTCGATCCAGCGGCTCATCAGGCGGTTGACGTAAAGCGCCTTGCGCCCCGTTTCCGGATGCACGCGCACCAGCGGATGGACGGCATGGCGCATGCCGGGCGCGTCGGGATCGAATTCGCCGCTGAACGTGGCGTCCAGGAGATAGACGTTGTGCACCCGCATGGTCTCGATGCGCGCCTTCGTCGCCGCCGGCAGCGTGTCGTAGGCGGCATAGAGGTCGGAGAACAGCGTGTCGCCGCCCACGCTCGGCACGCGGATGCCGTAGAGCGTGGTGGCGAGGTAGGGGCTTTCGCGGTGCGCCCCGTCGGAATGGAACTGCATGTCGCCGTCGGGCAGGTTGCCGATGGGCACCCCGTTCTTGCGCACGTTGGTCACCAGCATGACGCCCTTGCGGTAGTCCGCCCCGGTGCGTTCGGCCATGGGCAGGGACGAAGCCGGCGTCTTGTAATCGGAATCGGCGCGGCCGAAATAGCCGCAGAAGCGGATCTGGTCGTCGGCCGAGATCTTCTGGCCGGGGAAACACAGGACCTGGTGGTCGAGGAAGGCCCGGCGCACCCCGGCCAACGTGGCCGGATCGAAGGCGAGCCTGAGGTCGAGGCCGTCTACCCGCGCGCCGAGAACGGGCGACAGGGGGGCCAGCGAAAGCGGGGACGAGGCGGCGGAAACGGTGGTGGCCATGGGAATATCCGGTAAGAACGGGGGGGGGGCCCGAAAACGGGTGCAGGACGCTGGCCCCCAGTCTAGCCGCCGCAGGCCTCCCGGCCAAGGTCCGGGTCTTGATCGACCCCCTTGGGCGGGATACCTTGGCCCCCCTCGCCCCGGGCGGCCCCGCCGTCCTTCGCATTTTCCGAATGGGAGTTCCCGTGTCCGCTTCCGAACTGGCGCCGATCAGCGAAATCATCGAGGACGCCCGCAACGGCCGGATGTTCATCCTGGTCGACGACGAGGGCCGCGAGAACGAGGGCGACCTGATCATCCCCGCGGAAAAGGCCAGCCCCGAGGCGGTCAATTTCATGGCCAAGCACGGCCGCGGCCTGATCTGCCTGTCGCTGACCCAGGAACGCTCCGAACAGCTCGGCCTGCAACTGATGTCGGCCAAGAACCAGGCCCGCCACCAGACGGCCTTCACCGTTTCGATCGAGGCGCGCGAAGGCGTCACCACCGGCATTTCGGCGGCCGACCGGGCGCACACCATTTCGGTGGCGATCAATTCCAACCGCGGCGCCCAGGACATCGTGACGCCGGGCCATGTCTTTCCGCTGATCGCCCAGAACGGCGGCGTGCTGGTGCGCGCCGGCCATACCGAGGCCGCCGTCGACGTCGCCCGGCTCGCCGGGCTCAACCCGTCGGGCGTGATCTGCGAAATCATGAACGACGACGGCACCATGGCCCGCCTGCCCGACCTGCTGGTCTTCGCCCGGCAGCACGGGCTCAAGGTCGCCTCGATCGCCGACCTCATCGCCTACCGCCGGCGCACCGAAAAGATCGTCCGCAAGGTGGCCGAAACCACCATCAATTCCCGCTTCGGCGGCCAGTTCCGCCTGCACGTCTTCGCCAACCAGATCAACTACGCCGAGCACCTGGCGCTGACCTGCGGCGACGTTTCGGGCGAGGAGCCGGTCTGCGTTCGCATGCACGCGCTCAACCTTCTGGCCGACGTGCTGGGCGACGTCACCGAATCGCAGTTCGCCGCCGGGGAAACGCGCACGCGGGCGACCGAGCTGCACGCCTCGATGAAGATGATCGCGGAAAAGGGGCGCGGCGTGATCGTCATCATCCGCGAGCCGACGCCCACGGCGCTGTCGCGATTCGTTCTCGAACGCGAGGGCAAGCCGATGACCAAGCCGATTTCCGAACTGCGCCAGTATGGTATTGGCGCGCAGATCCTGATCGAGCTGGGCGTGCGCAACATGATCCTTCTGACCAATACCAAGCGTAGCATCGTCGGCCTCAACGGCTACGGCATCAATCTCGTCGCCCAGCAGCCGATTCCCGGCTGAAAACCCCTTCGGAAACGTAGGAAAACGCTCGTTTTCCCGGGCTTTTCCGGGGCGGCTCACGGCTTGTCCACCGCGCCCCGGCGCGCTAATTTGAAACGGCATCAAGACACGGCGCGCCAGCGCCCCCAAGGGAGAACAAGACAAAATGGCTGCTGCAAAGGGACGCGGCGTGCGCGTCAAGGCCTTCGGCATGAACCTCGAAGTCCTGCGCCGGGGCAAGGGCAAGAAGCCCCTGGTGATTTTCTACGACGAAGAAGCGCTGACCCTCGAAAGCCCCGTGCTCGACGCGCTGGACGCCGGTTTCCAGACCACCATCGTCTCGCCTCCGGGCTTCGGCAAGTCCGACCGTCCCGACTGGATCGAAACCATCGACGACTGCGCCTATATCTGCATGGACGCGCTCGATGCGCTGAAGATCAGGGGCGCCACCGTCATCGGCTTCGGGCTGGGCGGCTGGCTCGCCGCCGAAATCGCCGTCAAGTCGACCCACAACATGGCGCGTCTCGTCCTCGTCGATCCCTTCGGCATCAAGGTCGGCGGCCCCTTCGACCGCGACATCCAGGACATCTGGTGCCTCGCGCCGCAGAAGGTGCTGGAAGCCAAGTACGCCGACATCGAAAAGGGCAAGATCGACTACACCGCGATGCCCGAAAGCAAGCTCGAGATCGTTGCGCGCAACAAGGAAACCTACGCCCGCTTCTGCTGGTATCCCTACATGCACAACACCAAGCTCAAGGGGCGCCTGCACCGCATCAACGTGCCGACGCTGGTCGTCTGGGGCGCCAGGGACGGCATCATCACCCCTGATTACGGCCGCGCCTTCGCCAGGGAAATTCCCGGCGCCAGGTTCACGACCATCGCCGATGCCGGCCATTTCCCGCACATCGAACAGCCGGAAGCCTTCCTCAAGGCGGTCGGCGGGTTCATCGGCATGGCCAGGGCCCCGGCCGGGAAGAAGGCCGCGAAGGCGAAGACAGTGAAAAAGGCGGCGAAGAAAAAGGCCGTCGCGAAGAAAAAGGCGGCAAAGAAAAAGGCCGCCGCGAAGAAGGCCGTGCGCAAGGCCGCGCGCGGCCGCAGGCGCTAGACCGGACAGAGATTAGAGAGGGAGAACGAACATGCGTTGCTGGCACTTCACCGAGATAGATCGGA
>CAXRES010000035.1:0-11370 GCA_964229575.1 Alphaproteobacteria bacterium | reverse complement strand
GCGCAGGCCACGGCCCGGGCCGAGATAGGACACCGCTTCCATCAGGTTGGTCTTGCCCGCGCCGTTCAGCCCAGTGAGCACCACCGGGCGGGCTTCGAGGTCGAGGCGCAGTTCGGCGTAGTTGCGGTAGGCGGTGAGCCTGAGCCCGGTCACCGCAAGGCGGGGCGCGGCGGAGCGGGGGGCCGCGTCGACCCCCGAAATGGAGCGCGCCAGAGACAGGGCGTTCAGTTTACTCTCCTTACGCCGCCCAAGACCGTCACACCCGCATCGGCATCAGGACGTAAAGCGCGTTGGCATCGTCCGAATCGCCGACGATGGCGGCCGAGGAAGCGTCACCCAGCCGGAACTGGGCCTTTTCGCCCTGGATCTGCTGGGCGATGTCGAGGAGATAGCGGGAGTTGAAGCCGATCTCGATGTCGTCGCCCGTATAGTCGACCTCGAGCGCCTCTTCGGCGCTGCCCTGGTCGAGCGAGGTCGCGGACAGGGTCAGCACCCCCTTGTGCAGCGCGAGCTTCACGGCGCGGGACTTTTCCGTGGAAATGGTCGAGACGCGATCGACGGCGGCGGAGAAGTCCTTGCACGGCACTTCCATCATCCGTTCGTTGCCCTTGGGAATGACGCGTTCGTAATCGGGGAAGGTTCCGTCGATCAGCTTCGAGGTCAGCGTCACGTCGTCGAAGGAAATGCGGATCTTGGCGTCCGACAGGGAAACATCGATGTCGGAGTCCGATTCGTCGATCAGCTTGCGCCATTCGGCCACCATCTTGCGCGGCACGATCACGCCCGGCATGTTCGCAGCACCCTTGGGCAGCGGCACATCGAAGCGCGCCATGCGATGGCCGTCGGTGGCCACCGCGCGCAGCACCGGGGTGCCGTCGCGCTTGGCGGCGTGCAGATAGATGCCGTTGAGGTAGTAGCGCGTTTCCTCGGTCGAGATGGCGAACCGCGTGTGATCGATCAGCGCCCTCACCGAATCGGCGGGCACGGTAAAGCCGGTCGGCAGTTCGTCCTCGCCCAGCGCCGGGAAATCGGCGGGCGGCAGGCAGGCAAGCTGCGAGGCGTAGCGGCCCGAGCGCACCGAGACCTGGCTGTCGCCGTCGGTGGTGGCAACTTCGACCTGCGCCCCTTCGGGCAGCTTGCGGACGATATCGTAGAACGTATGCGCCGGCGCCGTGATCGCCGCCTGGCCGCCGGTTTCGGCGTCGACCTGTTCGGCGATGGCGAGCTCCATGTCGGTGGCGGTGAGCCGGAGCTTCCCCTTCGACGTGGCGATCAGCACGTTGTTGAGAATGGGAATGGTGTTGCGCCGTTCGACAATGCTCTGGACATGACCGAGAGAGCGGAGCAGGGCGTCGCGTTCGATGGTGAATTTCATGGCGAGACTGTCGTGCCTTGTTGACACGCGCGGACTGGCGCGCGGTGAGCCTCCGTTTCAGATGCGGGATGAGGGCGGTCGAAAGACCTGCCGGGAGAGCCCCCGGCCAACGCCGGAAAAGGCTTTTCTCACCCGCCCGGCGCGGTCCGGCAAAGCCCATTGGAAACAAGGGGTTTGGCCAGCCCTGGAACCGGGAGCCGAGTATAGCAGGAGGCCTTGGAATCCAAAAGAAAAACGGCCCGCCGGCGGGCCGGCGGGCGACCCCGGGAAAGGCCGGATTTCAACCCCTTGGACGGCTCAGCTTTCGAGCATCCGGCGCAGGAGCTCGACGTCCTCGGAGAAGGACGAATCGGTCGACCGCAATTCCTCGATCTTGCGCACCGCGTGCATCACCGTGGTGTGGTCGCGGCCGCCGAACTTCCGCCCGATTTCGGGCAGCGACCGGGAGGTGAGCTGCTTGGCAAGATACATGGCGACCTGGCGCGGCCGGGCGACGGCGCGGGCGCGGCGGGCCGAATGCATGTCGGCGACGCGGACGTTGAAGTGCTCGGCCACCCGCTTCTGGATTTCCTCGATGGTGACCCGGCGGTCGTTGGCCCGCAAAAGGTCGTGCAGGACGTCCTGGGTGGCTTCGAGCGAAATGTCGCGGCCGACCAGGGTGGCGTGGGCGACCACGCGGTTGAGCGCCCCTTCCAGCTCGCGGACGTTCGAGGTGATCTTGTGGGCGAGGAATTCCAGCACCTTGGGCGGGATCTGTGAACCGAGCTTTTCTGCCTTGGATTGCAGGATCGATAGGCGCAGTTCGTAGTCGGTCTGGTGGATGTCGGCGACCAGGCCCCAGCCGAGGCGGGAACGCAGGCGTTCCTCCATGCCTTCGAGGTCGGAGGGCGACTTGTCGGCGGAAATGATGACCTGCCGGTTCTGGTCCACCAGAGCGTTGAAGGTATGGAAGAATTCTTCCTGGGTCGTTTCCCGGCCGGAAATGAACTGGACGTCGTCGATCATCAGGACGTCGACCGAGCGGAACTGTTCCTTGAACGCCATGGTGTCCTGGAAGCGCAGCGCCCGGATGAACTGGTACATGAACTTCTCGGCCGAAAGATAGATGACCCGGCGGTTGGGATCGGCCTTGCGGATATGCCAGGCGATGGCGTGCATCAGATGCGTCTTGCCGAGCCCGACGCCGCCATAGAGGAACAAGGGATTGAACGGCGCCGACTGGGCTTCCGCTACGCGGTGGGCGGCGGCATAGGCGAATTCGTTCGACTTTCCGACGATGAAATTTTCGAAGGTGAAGCGCGGGTCGAGCGGCGCGGAGATGTCTTCATAGGAGCGCGGCGCAGGCGGGCGTTTCTGGGCGCGCGCGGCGGCGGAATGCAATACGCCGAGCTTGTCTTCGGCCTTCGCCGACGGAATTTCGGCGGCGCGCACGGCGCTGCGCACGACGATTTCGACCGCGCAGGGCGTTGCGCCCGGTTCCGACAGAAGCTGGGAAATGCGCTCCAGATAATGGCGCTGGACCCAGTCGCGCATGAAGCGTGTGGGCACCGAAATCACGGCGCGCGAAGCGCTCGCCGAATCGAGTTCGATCGGCGCCAGCCACGACTTGTAAGCGGCATCGCCGAACTCGGCCCGCAGTCGGTCCTTGATCTGTTGCCAATCCGCGCGCATTGCGCCACTCCCCCTACGCGAACCCGAATACCAAAAAAGAAAACCGAACCCGAAGAAACACCCGCGCCGGTCAGTCCTGAACCCAAGGCAGCCCGGCCACCTTCCATCCCTCGCGCGCGCCGCGATGGCGCTTGTCGTCGTGCGCCCCTTCGAAACCGCCCTTGACGTTGTAGGCGCGGGCGAAACCCTGCGCAGCGGCGGCGACGGCGGCCGCGCGCGAGCGCGCGCCGGAACGGCACAGGAACAGCACGGGCGCCCCCTCGGCGGCCCCTGCCGACCTGATTTGCTTGAGGAATTCCGGGTTGAGCTGCATCGTCGGGAAGACCTGCCAGGGGATCAGGATCGCCTTCTTGCCGACAGGGCCGAGGTCGGGAATGCCGACGAAGGCCCATTCCGGCTGAGTCCGGCAATCGACCAGAACCGCTGCGGGACTTTCCTGGAGAATCTTCCACGCCTGATCGGGAGTGACGTCGCCTGCGTAACCTTCACCCGGCGCCACGGCGCGCTCGGTGGAGGTCTTGGCATCCTCATTCGACATCAGTCGTCCCCCTGATCGGCGTCCGGCGCTGGATTGTTTTGCAAGCTGCGCCGGTTGGCACCGTCGAACACGAAAAACAAAATCAACAAAACCCGAAACATACGCTACGTCACAAAACTTTACGGCTGCCCACAAAACAAGACCGGGTGGGCGAAATAAGCCGCGAAAACGAACGTGATTGCTGCGAAAACTTCCAACGAGTGGAAAAGAACAGGGCGGACTCTAGCCAGAGGTTTTCCGAATCGCAACGGCCCATCGCGACGAGTTCGAAAAAAAAATTTTTGACTCTCTTCGTTGATTGTGTCGACTCGCGCGCAAAAGAAAAACGCGTCCGAATTGGACGCGTTTTTATGAAATTCCAAGACTTAAGTCTGATGCGCGGCGCAAAACCGCGCGACTTACGCCATCGCCTTGATGCGCGCATTGAGACGCGACAGCTTGCGCGAAGCCGTCTGCTTCTTGAGCACGCCCTTGGTGACGCCGCGATGCAGCTCGGGCTGCGCCGCGCGCAGCGCCTCGGTCGCGGCCTTCTTGTCGCCGGCGGCGATCGCCGTCTCGACCTTCTTGACGAAAGTGCGGATGCGACTGGTGCGCGCGCGGTTGACGTCCGTCTTGCGGGCGGTCTGCCGGATGCGCTTCTTGGCGGAGCGGATATTCGCCATGGGATGCTGCCTTCGGATGTTGGCGTCGAAACGGGTGCTGGATGGATTTACGCGTGCTCGCCCCGCCCCCGGATTGCCGGCGGGCGCGGGAGGCGAGGTTATAGTCCGCGACCGCCGCCCCGTCAAGGCCGGCCGGGGTGCGGCAAAGCCTTTGAAAAATCCCGTAAAACCACGGGCCTTCTGACCCCCGGGGCGGCGCTCAGTTCGGCCGCAGCTCGAAGACCAGAGAAAGCTCGCCCCCCTGGGCCTGGGCGCGCAGAACCAGCGTTTCGCCGTCGCGCAGGAAGCGCGTCGGGCTTTCCGCCCGCCAGCCGAGCGCCGGCAGGCTCGCCGCGTAGAAAGAGAGCAGCGCCCCGACATCGAGCCCCGCGCGCACCCGCCCCTTGATGCGCGCCGTAACGATGCGCCCGGCGGCGGTGTCGAAGGCGACGGTGGCGCTTGCATCCTCGGTCATGCCCGGCATCACCGGCACGTCGTCGAGGGCGGCCAGGAAGCCTTCGGCCCGCAGCGGCGAAGCCGCTAAACCAAAGAACACCGGCGCCGCCGGGACAGCCAGCAACGAAGCAAGAAGGATGATGCGGTGCAACAGCTCACGCATGACGTAAGGCTAGCATATCGGCGCTTCGCTGCATCATCGTTGGCGCGTTGCACAATAAAAGGTCGAGCGGCCCGACTGCACGATGCGACGGATGCCGCGACAACGGGCAGGCTGGGCGCAATCGGGGCAGGGCTCGCCCTCGCGCCCGTAGACGGCGAAGCTGTGCTGGAAATATCCGAGTTCGCCGTCGGGACGCCGATGATCGCGCAGCGTGGAGCCGCCGGCGGCGATCGCCGCGCGCAGCACGGCGACGATCGCCGCGTGCAGCCGGACCGCGCGTTCGCCCTGCACCGTGCCGGCACGCCGTCGCGGGCTGATCCCGGCGCGAAACAGCGCTTCGCATACGTAGATATTGCCGAGCCCGGCGACGACGCGCTGGTCAAGGAGCGCCGCCTTGATCGGCCCCGATTTCCCCTTCAGGGCGGCGGCGAGCGTCTCTGCCGTGAAGGCCGCATCGAGCGGTTCCGGGCCGAGGCCGGCGAGCAACTTGTGGCGGCCCTCCTCGCCGGGCGCAAGCAGGGTCATCAGACCGAAGCGCCGGGCGTCGTTGAAGACGACGCGGGCGCCCCCGTCCGTTTCGATGACGACATGATCGTGGGGCGAAGGCTCGCGCGGGGCATTGGCCTGACCCGGCCCTTCGACGATCATGCGCCCCGACATGCCGAGGTGGATCAGCAGGCTTTCGCCGCCGTCGTCGAAGCGCAGGATGATGTATTTCGCCCGGCGCTCCAGTCCGGCCACCCGCCGCCCCTCCAGGCGCCGGGCAAGCCCCCGGGGGAAGGGAATGCGCAGATCGGGCCGGTTGACGGCGACGCGCCGGAGCCTTCGGCCCCCAAGCACGGGGAGCAGGCCGAGGCGCACGGTTTCCACTTCGGGCAGTTCAGGCATGGCGCGGAACGTAGCGGAATTCCGACCCTTACGTTAGAGCATGTTTCACCCGGATTGAACCAACTCCGTTTGACGGGCGGCGTGGCGATCGGCGCGGAGGACGGCGAAGCGCGATGCGGGGCCATCGGGCAAGCTGTCCGACAAAGCAGGCGCCCACCGCCCTCAAACCCGCAGGGGCAGGCGTCTTCGCGTCAAATCCATCGGGCTCCGGCTCGGCCGTGGCGCCGCCCCGGCCGTCGCCAGACCCCTCGACCTTGCCACGAAGACGCTCTGCCGGAGTGATTCAATCCGGGTGAAATATGCTCTATTGTCCGCCCCATGAAAAAACCCCCCATGACGGCAGAACCGCAGGCGGCGCGCGAAGACAGCGTGCCCTTCGGGGTGCTGGACGTCCCGGCGGCCGAGAAGGCCGGACGGGTGCGCGCCGTCTTCGACAGCGTCGCGGAAAACTACGACCTGATGAACGACCTGATGTCGGGCGGCCTGCACCGGCTGTGGAAGACGGCCGCGGTCGACTGGCTCAATCCCCGGCCCGATGCCCGCATCATCGACGTCGCCGGCGGCACCGCCGACATCGCCATGCGCATCGTCAGGGCGGCGGGCGGCCCGCAGGCCGTCGCCGCCGCGGGCGGCGCGGTAACGGTCATCGACATCAACGCGGCGATGATGACGGTCGGGCGCAAGCGCGTGGCGCGCGCCGGTCTGGCCGGGACCATCGGCTTCGCCTGCGCCGATGCCGAAGCCCTGCCGCTCGCCGATGCCTCGGTCGACACTTACGTCATCGCCTTCGGCCTGCGCAACGTCACGCGCACGGGCCGCGCGCTCGCCGAGGCGCGGCGCGTTCTGGCGCCGGGCGGGCGGTTCCTCTGCCTCGAATTTTCCCGCCCGCGCCTGCCGCTGATCGGGCCGGTCTACGACGTCTATTCCGATCACGTGCTGCCCTGGCTCGGCCGCAAGGTGGCGGGCGACGGCGAGGCCTACCGCTATCTCGCCGAAAGCATCCGCCGCTTCCCCGACCAGCCGCGCCTCGCCGCCATGATGGCCGAGGCCGGCTTCGAACAGGTCCGCGTGCGCGATCTGGCCGGCGGCATCGCCGCTATGCATTCGGGCTGGGTGCTGTGATGCGCGGCGCCGGAACCGGTCGATGATCGCCGCCCTCGGCCATATCGGACGGCTTGTCGGCCTGGCCCGCCTGCTCGCCCGCTTCGATGCGCTGGTGCTGGCCGAGCGCTTCGGCGCGGGCCCCGAAATGATCGCCGCCGCCCGCCTGCTCGCCCGCCTGCCGGGCGGCCCGCGGCCCCGGCCGGGCACCCGGGCGGGCGAACGCATCGCCCAGGCGCTGACTGCCGCGGGACCGACATTCATCAAGTTCGGCCAGTCGCTCGCCACCCGCTCCGACCTGCTGGGCGACGAGATCGCCGACGATCTCGCGCAACTGCAGGACCGCCTCGCCCCCTTTCCCGGCGCGCTCGCGCGCAAGGCCATAGAGGCGGAACTGGGCAGGCCGGTGGCGGAGCTGTTTTCGAGCTTCGACGATACGCCGGTCGCCGCCGCCTCCATCGCCCAGGTACATCTGGCCGTCACCAGCGACGGCAAGGAGGTCGCGGTCAAGGTGTTGCGCCCGGACATCGAGCGCGCCTTCGCCCGCGATATCGATATGCTGGCCTGGGCGGCGGGCGCGCTCGAACGTACGCGCCCCGCCACGCGCCGGCTCAAGCCGCGCGAAGTCATCGCCACGCTGGCGCGCGTCGTCGAGGTGGAGATGGACCTGCGGCTCGAAGCCGCCGCCGCTTCCGAACTCGCCGCCAATTTCGCGGGCGATCCAACTTTCCGCGTACCCGGCGTCGACTGGGCGCGCACGGGGCGGCGCGTTCTCACGCTTGAACGCATCAGCGGCATTCCCATCGACGAGCGCGACCGCCTGATCGCCGCAGGCCACGATCCCGATGAAATCCTGAAGAAGGCGGCGGCCGCGTTCTTCAACCAGGTCTTCCGCGACGGCTTCTTCCACGCCGACCTGCATCCGGGGAATTTATTCGTGGCGCCCGACGGCAACATCGTCGTCGTCGATTTCGGCATCATGGGACGGCTCGATGCCCCCACCCGCCGGTTCCTCGCCGAAATGCTGCTCGGCTTCCTCGAAGGCGACTACCGTCGCGTCGCCGACGTGCATTTCGACATCGGCTTCGTTCCGGCCGACCAGTCGCGCGAGCTGTTCATGCAGGCGGCCCGCGCCATCGGCGAGCCGATCATGGGCAAGCCGCTGAACGAGATTTCCATCGCCCGGCTGCTCGCCCAGCTGTTCCGCGTCACCGAGCAATTCCACATGGAGACCCAGCCGCAGCTCCTGCTTTTGCAGAAGACGATGATGGTGGCCGAAGGCGTGGGGCGCAAACTCAACCCCAAGGTCAACATGTGGGAGCTGTCGCGCCCGTTGATCGAGGCCTGGGTGCGCGACAACCTGGGACCGGAAGCCCGCATCGCGCGCGGCGCGCAGGATTTCGTTGCGGGACTGGAACGACTGCCCGGATTCCTCGGCAACGTCGACAAGGCGGTCAAGGCGCTGGCCGAGCAGGGCTACCGCCTGCATCCGGATACCGTGCGCCGACTGCTGGGCGAGGACGGCAGCGGCAACGGCCGTCCTGCCAATGCCGCCCTGTGGGTCATTGCCGGCCTTCTGGCGCTGATCCTTGCCACCCTCCTGACCGGTCGCCCCTGAACATCGCCTCTTGGGCGCTTTCGTCGCGAAGGCTTCGCAGCGATAAACATTGCGCTTCCGGGCGGGAGTTATTATCTAATAACAAGGAAATTTCGTAAATTCTCGTGCCCATCGCCGGCCGCCATGCGGCGATCCGCGACTCTGCGGCTTCCGGCAGGCGTCGGGACCGCGACCCGGAAAGCGGCGAAACAGATTGAGGTTGGCATCCATGATCGCGAACCGGCGCATCCTGCTGGTGGTTTCGGGCGGCATCGCCGCCTACAAGGCGCTCGATCTCGCGCGCGAGCTCAAGCGCCGGGGCGCGATGGTGCGCGCCATCCTGACCGACGCGGGCGCGAAGTTCGTCACGCCCCTGTCGCTCGCCGCACTCACCGGCGAGAAGGTCTACGGCGATCTCTTCTCGCTCACCGACGAAAGCGAGATGGGGCACATCCGCCTGTCGCGCGAGGCCGATCTTGTCCTCGTCGCGCCGGCCACCGCCGACATTCTGGCCAAGATGGCGCACGGGCTTGCCACCGATCTCGCCACCACGGCGCTGCTCGCCACCGACAAGCCGGTGATGGTGGCGCCCGCCATGAACGTGCGCATGTGGGACCATGCCGCCACGCGCGCCAACATGGAGACGCTCCGCGCGCGCGGGGTTTCCGTGATCGGTCCGGCGGCGGGCGAGCTTGCTTGCGGCGAGGAAGGCGAAGGCCGCCTCGCCGGTGTGGCCGACATCGTCCGGGCGGTCGAAGATTTTTTTGACGCCTCCGCGCCGCTCCGGGGCCGGCGCGCGGTGGTGACGTCGGGCCCCACGTTCGAGCCGCTCGACCCCGTGCGTTTCATCGGCAATCGATCTTCGGGCAAGCAGGGGCACGCCATCGCCGCCGCGCTCGCGCGCATGGGCGCCGACACGGTTCTCGTCTCCGGTCCCGTCGCCCTGCCCGATCCTGCGGGCGTTTCGGTGGTGCGCGCCGAAACGGCCGAGGACATGCTGCGCGCCGTGAAGGCGGCGCTGCCCGCCGACGTCGCCGTGATGGCCGCCGCCGTCAGCGACTGGCGCGTGCGCGAGGTGGCCGCGGCCAAGATCAAGAAGGCCAGGGGCAAGGCGCCGCCCTCGATCGAGTTGGCGGAAAATCCCGATATCCTCGCCACCGTGGCGGCGGCCGGCAACAAGCGTCCGCGGCTGGTCGTGGGCTTCGCCGCCGAAACCGAGAACGTGATCGCCAATGCCCGCGCCAAGCGCGTCGCCAAGGGCTGCGACTGGGTCGTCGCCAACGACGTGTCCGCCGCCGCGGGCGGCGTGTTCGGCGCCGACGACAACACCGTCCACCTGGTCGCCGGCGAGGACGCCGTGGAGAGCTGGCCGCGCATGAGCAAGGACGCCGTGGCAACGCGTCTCGTCCAGGCCATCGCCCGGCATTTCGGGGCGGTTCAGTGAGCGCCCTCGCGGTCGACATCCGGCGCCTGCCCCACGCCGAGGGCCTGGCCCTGCCCGCTTACGCGAGCGAGGGTGCCGCGGGCCTCGATCTTCCCGCGGCGGTCGAGCGCGAAGTCATCATCGCGCCGGGCGAGCGCGCCCTGATCCCGACCGGCTTCGCCATCGCGCTGCCCGAGGGCTTCGAAGCCCAGGTGCGGCCGCGCTCGGGCCTTGCCGTGCATCACGGCATTTCCATCGTCAATGCGCCCGGCACGGTCGATTGCGACTACCGCGGCGAGATCATGGTCTGTCTGGTCAACCTCGGGCAGCGGCCCTTCGTCGTCACGCGCGGCGCGCGCATCGCCCAGATGGTGGTGGCGCCGGTGACGCGCGTGCAATTGCGCGAGGCCGCAAGCCTCGATGCCACGGCGCGCGGCGTGGGCGGCTTCGGGTCGACCGGCACCGGGGGCTGAGGCCGGGGGTCGAGGGAGAAAACGCCGTGTTCCGCATGTCGAAAAAGCTGCTCTACGCCATCGAGGCGGTCGTCGATATCGCCTATAACGCCGGATCGCTGCCGGTACAGAGCAAGGACATCACCGAACGCCAGGGCATTCCGCGGCGCTATCTGGAGCAGGTGCTGCAGCAGCTGGTCCGCGCCGGGATTCTCACCGGCGTGCGCGGCCCGCGCGGCGGCTATCTTCTGGCGCGCGAGCGCCGGCGCATCACCGTGGGCGAGATCACCCGCGTCGTCGGTCTCGGCGACACCGAGGAGGCGACCGAGCCGCCGTCCGACCTCGGGCACAAGGTGGTGTGGCCGATGTGGACCGGGTTCGAGGCGGAAATGATGGGCCGGCTCGACGCGGTCACCGTCGAAGACCTGTGCCTGCGCGCCAATGCGGCGGGCATCCGCAGCGAAGCCGCCGAACGCCTCGACTTCATCATTTAGATTACGGCTCGAACTGCTGAAAAGATCGCCGCGACGGCGACGCGCCGGGAGGAAGCAATGCCAGATACCACGACCGACGGACCCGACGGACAGACCAGCCCCGGCCGCGGGCGATTGTTCGGTTCGATTCTGGAGACGATCGGCGACACGCCCATCGTGCATCTGCCGCGCCTGTCGCGCGAAGAGGGCTGCCGCGCCGACATTTACGGCAAGCTCGAATTCTTCAACCCGCTCGCCTCGGTCAAGGACCGCATCGGGCTCGCCATGATCGAGGCGGCCGAAGCGGCCGGCACGCTCAGGCCCGGCAACGTGGTGATCGAGCCGACCTCGGGCAACACCGGCATCGCGCTCGCCTTCGTGTGCGCGGCCAAGGGCTACCGCCTGATCCTGTGCATGCCCGAGAGCATGTCGCTGGAGCGGCGCAAGATGCTGCTCATCCTCGGCGCGGAGCTGGAACTGACGCCCGCCGCCGAAGGTATGCGCGGCGCGCTGCGCCGGGCGGGCGAGATGAAGGCGCTGATCCCGGGCGCGGTCATCCTGCAACAGTTCGAAAACCCGGCCAATCCCGAGG
>CAXRES010000034.1:0-7843 GCA_964229575.1 Alphaproteobacteria bacterium | reverse complement strand
CGGGCCAGGAAGCAGGCGGCCGTGATCGTGCCGGCCTCGCGCCCGCCCACATTCGACATGTCCGCAAAGGGGCTTTCGAGTTGCTTCTGGTAGTCGTCCCATAACGGGAGACGCCAGGCTCTGTCACCCGAGGCTTGGCCCGCCTCGAGCAGTTCGATGGCCAAGGGATCGTGATTGCTCAGCAGGCCGCTGGCATGGCTGCCCAGTGCAATCACACAGGCCCCGGTGAGCGTGGCGATGTCAATGACCACCGCGGGTTCAAAGCGCGCACACCAGGTCAGGGCATCGCAGAGAATCAGGCGGCCTTCCGCGTCGGTATTGAGGATTTCTATGGTCTGACCGGACAGGCTGGTCACCACATCCCCCGGCTTGACCGCGTTGCCATCGGGCATGTTCTCGGTGGCCGGCAAGACGCCCACCACATTGATGGGGAGCTCCAGGGTGGCAACGGCCTTCATCACACCCAGCACACTGGCCGCACCCGTCATGTCGAATTTCATTTCGTCCATGGCGGCCGCCGGTTTGATCGAGATGCCGCCGGAATCGAAGGTCACGCCCTTGCCGAGGATGGCGATGGGCTTGGCCCCGCCGCCGGTCCTGGGCCCGTGCATCCAGGTCATGACGACCAGCCGGGGCGGCCGGGCGCTGCCTTGCGCCACGCCGAGGAGCGCGCCGAAACCGAGGCTCTTCATCTTCTTCTCGTCGAGCACCTCGACCTTGACCCCGAGCCTGGCGAGCTTGCGCGCTTCGTCGGCAAGGCTTTCGGGGTAGATCACGTTGCCGGGCTCCGACACCAGATCGCGGGTGAAGAACACGCCGTCGACGACCGCTTCGCGGGGCCCGAATGCCTTTTTCGCCGCTGCCGCGCCCTTGACGTGGATGGTCAGGGTCTGGAGCTTCGGCTTGTCTTCCGGTTTTTCCTTGGTGCGGTACTTGTCGAAACGATACGAACGCAGGCGCGCGCCGGTGGCGATGTCGGCCGCCAGGTCGGCGAGCCGGATCTTGCGCGCGCCCCTGGGCAGTTCGGCCAGGAGCGCCGCCGCCGCTTCGCCGCCGCGCGCGAGTTCGGCGTAGGCCGCGCCGCCCGCGGCTTCGGCGGCGAGCGCGTCGAGCGCCTCGGCCTTGCCCAGACCGGCGACCACCACCCGCGCGGGCCCTCCGGCGGGCGCCAGAACCGTAAGCGCCGTTCCCTTGCGCGCCTTGAAGCGCGCCGCGGCGATGGCGCGCGTGATGCAGCCGCCGAGCGCGGCGTCGATCGCCTCGCCACCCGGCGTGAGTTTCCCGTGCAAGGCATCGCCCTTTCCGGCGCCTTCGCTGGCGAGGACGACGACCGCGCCGGTCCCGGCGCCCGTCTTTCCGCCCGACTTCTGGAGAGCGGCATCGGAAAACGCAATCTTCATGGGAGAACTCCTGATTTGAGACCGATCCGTCGCCGATCGCGGACGGCGCCAGAGTGTAGCGCCGCGATCCGCTACTGCCAACATCACCGCGGCCGCCGAACGCCCCCCATCGCCTTGAAGCCCATCGCCTTGAAGCCCATTGCCTTAAAGATGGCGGAGATTCCGGCTTTGCATATAATGCGCCGATGGATCGGACGTTTCGCTACATGCTGCGCCAGCAGTTGTGGCCGCTCGTGCTCGCGGTACTGGTGATCGCCGGCATCGTGTGGATGTCGCAATCGCTTCGCTTCGTCGAGCTGGTGCTGAACCGCGGCCTGCCCGCGTCGACCCTGTTCGAGCTGGCCGGCCTGGTCCTGCCGATGTTCACGTCCGTGTTTCTTCCCATCGTGCTGTTCGGCACGGTGGCCTTCTCCTACAACAGGATGATCATGGACAGTGAAATGGTCATCCTCCGGGCGGCGGGCCTCAGTCCGCTCCGCCTGTCGACGCCGGCGCTCGCCCTGTCCGGCGTGGTTCTGCTGGCGTGCTACGCGCTCAATGTCTACTACATGCCGGCGGCCTATCGGCACTTCAAGGACCTCCAGTTCGCCATCCGCAGCAACTTCACGCAGGTGCTGCTGCGCGAAGGCGCGTTCAACGATCTGGGCAACGGGGTCACCGTCTATGTACGCGAAAGGGCCAACAACGGCGAACTGCTCGGCATCTTCATCTACGACCGGCGGCAGAACGGCGAACCGGTCACCATGATGGCCGAGCGCGGCGCGCTGGTGCAGACCGAACTGGCCCCGCGCGTCGTGCTGGTCAACGGCAACCGGCAGATCGTCAACCGGGCGGGCAAGGACCTGTCGATCCTCTATTTCGACCGCTACACGCTCGATCTCAAGTCGGCCGAGGGCGACAGCGGCCCGCGCTGGCGCGAACCGCGCGAAAGATTCCTCCACGAGTTGTTCAATCCCGCCACGACGGGCCCGCAAGCCGCGACGAACCAGCGCCTGCGCCTCAAGCTGCTGGCCGAGGGCCATCAGCGGCTGGTCTCGCCCTGGCTGGCGCCCGCCTTCGTCCTGATCGCGCTGGTCGCCCTCCTGACCGGCGAATTCAACCGCCGCGGCCAGGCCCGCCGCCTGCTCGCTGCCTCGGCGCTGATGGTTCTGGCCCAGTCGGCCTCCGTTTCGCTCGCCAGCATGGCGGGATCCACCGCCGCCGCGGTGCCGTTCATGTATCTCCTGCCCGCCACGATCATCGGCATATGCCTCTGGCTGCTGATGCGCCAGCAGGGCAAGCCCGCGACGACGGCGGAACTCACGGCTCGGGTATAAGGGGCGGACCTTGGCCGAATCGAAGCTCATCTCGCCCACGCTGTCGATCTATATCGCCAAGCGGTTCTTTTCGGGATTCCTGATCATTCTCGGCGCCATCGCCGCGATCGTCTTCCTGATCGACATCGTCGAGCTGCTGCGCCGCGGCGCGGGCCGGCCGGAGGTGACGTTCAACCTCGTCCTTCAGCTTGCCTTGCTCAAGCTGCCGCACATGGTCGAAAAACTGATTCCTTTCGCTACCCTCTTCGGCGGCCTTTACACGTTCTGGCGCCTCACCCGCACGAGCGAGCTCGTGGTCGCGCGCGCCGCCGGCGTTTCCGTCTGGCAGTTCCTGTTTCCACCCGTCGCCGTCGTGGTTTGCGTCGGCCTGTTCGTCAACGCGGCGGTCAATCCGCTGGGCGCCTCAATGCTCATGCGATACGAGCAGCTCGAAACCACCTTCCTCAAGAGCAAGGACGACCTGCTTTCCGTGTCCGAAAGCGGGCTGTGGCTGCGCCAGGCCGATCCGCGCGGCCAGTCGGTGATCCATGCCGACCGCATGTCGTCGTCCGATATGGTCCTGCGCGGCGTCACGGTGTTCCTGTTCAACACCGAAAGCCGCTTCGAACGGCGCCTGGATGCCGACACGGCGCGTCTTGAAAACGGCGCATGGCAACTTCAGAACGTGCTGGTCACCGCGCCCAACGCGCCGTCGCGCGAGCTGGCGCAGTTCGCGCTTCCGACCGACTGGACCCCGAGCAAGATTCAGGACAGTTTTTCCCCGCCCGAGACGCTGTCGTTCTGGCGGCTGCCCGGCTTCATCGACATGCTCGACAAGGCGGGATTCGCCGCGGCGCGCCACCGCGTACACTGGTATGCGCTGCTGGCCATGCCGCTGATGCTTGCCGCCATGGTCCTGATCGCCGCCTCCTTCTCGCTGCGCATGACGCGGCGCGGCGGCGTCACGCTGCTGATCACGTCGGGCGTGCTGTTCAGCTTCTTCGTTTTTTTCATGTCGGACGTGGTCTTCGCGCTCGGGCTGTCCGGGGTCATTCCGCCGTTCCTCGCGGCCCTCACGCCGACCGCCGTCACGTCGCTGATCGGCGTGTCGGTGCTTTTGCACATCGAGGACGGCTAGGACGATGAAACACGATCCGGCATCGCCTTTCGATCGCGCCCGGCGGCTCGGGCCCCCGGTCTTTCTGCTGCTCGCGCTGGCAGGGGCGCCCGCGCTGGCGCAGACCGCGCCAGCGGGCCCCGTGGGCACGCCGCCGGCCGCAGGGCACAAGACCCCCTATGTGGTGCTGCGCGCCGACGAAGCGACCTACGACCAGAACGCGGGCATCGTCACGGCGCGCGGCAAGGTCGAAATCGCGCACGAAAAGCAGGTACTGCGCGCCGAAACGGTGATCTACGACGAGAAGAACGACAGGATCAGCGCCAGCGGCAACGTCGTCATGCTCGATTCGACGGGCGAGGTCAGGTTCGCCGACAAGGCGGAATTCACCAACGGCATGAAGGACGGCTGGGCCGAGGGCTTCCGCATGCTGATGGCCGACAACGCGCGCCTCGCCGCGGCGCGGGGCACGCGCTCCGGCGGTGTCGTCACCTCGCTCGACAAGGCCGTATATTCGCCCTGCGAACTCTGCAAGAAAGACCCGACGCGCGCGCCGCTGTGGCGGGTACGCGCCGTGCGCGTCATTCACAATTCGGAAAACAAGGAACTCGAATACAAGGATGCCGTCCTCGAGATGTACGGCGTCCCCGTGTTCTACACGCCCTACCTGTCGCACCCGGACCCGACGGTCAAGCGGCGCTCGGGCCTGCTCGCGCCGAGCTACACCAGCGATTCGAAGTTCGGCTACGTCTTCGAAGTCCCCTACTTCTGGGAAATCTCGCCGAGCGAAGACATGACCGTGACGCCCCACATCATGACCGACACGGCCTCGGTTCTCGCCGCCAACTACCGGCGTCGTTTCTCCGACGCCGAGATCGAGCTGGATGGCAGCTTCACCCAGCCGGAACGCGAGAACTCGCTCGGCCGTCGCGTCGGCGGCACCGACAACCGCGGTCATTTCTTCGCCAAGGGCATGGTCAATCACGACGAAATCTGGCGCTCGAAATTCCAGCTGCAGCACGCGAGCGACGACACCTACCTCAGGCGCTATAAATTTCCGTCGCCCGATCAGCAGACCCTGACGACCAATTTCAACACCGAGGGATTCAAGGGGACCAACTACGCCCAGGTGTCGGGCTACAGCTTCCAGGGCCTGCGCGCGACCGACAACCCCGGCACCAGCCCGCTCGTTTTGCCCTATGCCGAGTACAACTACGTCTCCGCGCCGGCGGCCAACGGCGCCTTTCTCACGGCCGATACCAGCATGCTCGCCGTCACCCGCACCGAGGGGGCCGACACGCGGCGGGTCGCCTTCAACGGCGGATGGCACCTGCCCTACAAGGCCTGGACCGGCGAGGTCTACCGCCTGTCGGCGAGCCTGCGCGCCGACGCCTACGACGTCTCGGACTTCCAGTCCACCGACGGATCGATCAACAGCGGCGTCACCGGCCGCATGATGCCGCAGCTCAAGGCGGAATGGCGCTATCCTTTCGTCAGGGCCGAGGGGACCGCGAGCCAGGTGATCGAACCGGTGGCGGCGGTCGTCGCCGCGCCGAACGGCGGCAATCCGAAGAAGTTGCCCAACGAGGACAGCCGGGACGTCGAGTTCGACGACACAAACCTTTTTTCCGCCAACCGTTTCACCGGGGTCGACAGGTTCGAAGGAGGAACGCGGGCCGTCTACGGCATGAACTGGGGCCTTTATGGCAACCAGGGCGGCGCCGTCGAGGCTTTCGGCGGCCAGAGCCAGCGGCTGCGCCGGGACACCAATTTCTCCGCGACGAGCGGCCTGCGGGAAGAAACGTCGGACGTGGTCGGGCGGCTGCGCGTAGCGCCCAGCGACTGGCTCGACATGCTCTACCGATTCCGTTACGACCCGGAGACGGGCGCCGCGCGGCGACACCAGTTTTACACGTCTTTCGGCCCGAAGGCCCTCAAGCTCGGGGTCTCCTACCTGTTCCTCGACGAAAGCGGCACCAGCACGGAATTCGGCGACCGCGAGGAACTCGCTCTCTCGTTCAACGCACGGCTGACCGAGCGCTGGTCGATGACGGGCTCGATTCTCAAGAACCTGGCCTCCACCAACAGCGGCACCTTGAGCGAATTTCTCGGGGTGACCTACCAGGACGAGTGCTTCACCTTCATGATCCGGGCGACGCGGAACTTCACCACCGACCGCGACCTGCAACCCACCGACAGCCTGATGTTCATCCTGATTTTCAAGAATCTGGGCGAATTCACGAGCCGTGGTTGAAACCCGACCCCGGCCGCCTGTATCCTGCGGCGGCCCGGCCTGAGCCGGGACCAGCGCGTTGTACGCCCGAACGGGCGCAGGCCAACGCGCTGTCTTATTGATGGCAAGCAACTTATCTGCGATCAAATGATTTCATCTGATCGCAGGTTGCTCTAGGGACGGATTTCCGGGACAGCGCAACGCATGCAAATCATCCCCCACCCGCGTTCGGTCGGAAGGATCGCCGCAACAGGAGCGGTTTTGTCGGCCCTGCGGGCCGGGCTCGCACGCATCGCCTGTGCCTGCGCCCTTCTCTCCTTTGCGACCCCCGCGATCGCCCAGCAGACCCTCGACATCCGCGCCGTGGTCAACGACGACGCGATTTCCGCCTACGACCTGGCCCAGCGCCTCAACTTCATCATCCTGACTTCCGCGCTGAGGGACGACGCCGCGACCCGTCGGGGCCTGGCGCGCAACGTCCTTCAGTCGCTGGTCGACGAAGCGCTTCAGTTGCAGGAGGCCAAGCGCCTCGGCGTCACGGTGACGAAGAAGGAGATCGACAGCGCCATCGCACTCCTCGAACGGCAGAACCAGATGACGCCGGGGTCCATGGAAACGTTCCTCAAGTCGCGCGACGTCGACGAACGCACCCTCAAGCGGCAGATCGAAAGCTCCCTCGCTTGGGGCAATGTCGTTCGCCGCGAGCTTCTGCGCACGGTTTCCGTGACCGAGGAAGAAATCAACAAAACCCTCGAGCGCATCAAGGCCAACGCCGACAAGCCGCGCATCCTGGCCGCGGAAATCTTCATTGCCGTCGACAGCCCACGCGACGAAGCCGCGTCACGGACCACCGCCCAGCGTATTTTCGAGCAACTGGGCCGCGGCGCCAGTTTTCCGCAGATGGCCCGCCAGTTCTCGCAGTCGGCATCCGCCATCAAGGCCGGCGATCTTGGATGGGTACAGGCGGGCGAACTCGAACCGGAGCTCGACAAGGCGCTGCTGGAGATTCCGAAGGGAGGGGTCAGCGCGCCGATCCGCACCTCGACCGGGTTTTACATCCTGCTGATCCGCGACCGCAACGAGCCGAAATCGCGTTCCGGCGATACGCTGGTCTCGCTGCGCCAGGTCCTTCTGCCCCTGCCGCCCCGCGCCGCGCCGTCGGAAGTCGCCTCCCAGCAGCAGCTGGCCGAAACCATCGCCGGTTCGGTAAGCGGCTGCGACGACTTTTCCGGCGTCGCGAAGGAGCTCGGCGCGGGAATGTCCGGGGACCTCGGGCAGGTCAAGCTCGGCGAACTGCCGGCCGGACTGCGGGCGGCGGTGTCGCCGCTTGCCGTCGGCAAGGCTTCGCAGCCCCTGGTCGGCCCGGAGGGGGTGCGAATCTTCATGGTCTGCGAGCGCAAGTCCCCGAATGAGGCGGAACTGCCAAGCCGGGACGAGGTGGAGCGGCGCCTGGTGATGCAACGCCTCGAATTGCGCGCGCGGCGCTACCTGCGCGATTTGCGCGAATCCGCTTTCCTCGAAATCCGCGCCTGAGGCCGGACGATGAACGGTCCGGCACTGCCCCTCGCCCTCACCATGGGGGAGCCTTCCGGCATCGGCGGCGAGGTCACGCTGAAGGCCTGGCTCGCGCGAAAGCCCGGCGACGGACCGTTCTTCGTCATCGCCGATCCTGAGGCCCTGTCGCGGGAGGCGGCGGCGCTCGGCCTCAGCGTGCCGGTCGGCGTCATCGGGGCGCCGGGCGAGGCCGGCGCTGCTTTCGCATCCGCCCTGCCCGTTCTGCCCGAGCCGCTTGCCCGGC
>CAXRES010000033.1:0-3846 GCA_964229575.1 Alphaproteobacteria bacterium | reverse complement strand
CGGCGGCGCCGACAGCGCGGGCGAAACGCCCGACGCGCGGGGCCGGGTGCAGGACAATCACCGCCTGAGCTATCTGCGCCAGTATCTCGCCGCGATGGAAGCGGCGATGAGGAAGGGCGTGGACTTGCGCGGCTATTTCGTGTGGTCGCTGCTCGACAATTTCGAATGGGGTTCGGGCTATACCCAGCGCTTCGGCATTGTTCACGTCGACTACCCGACGCAGCGGCGGATACCGAAGGCGTCCTACGCGTGGTACCGGGATTTCATCCGCGCCGCGCGGCCTGCGCGGCGACGGCGACGGCCGTAACGGTAAAACGCTGCGCCGCGCGAAAGTCGAAGGCCGGCTCCCCTCCGACAATGACGATCGCCGCGCCGGGGCAGGCGTCCGCGATGCAGCACACCATATGGGTCGCGGTCGCGGGATCGAAGGTCTCGACGATTTCCTGAAGCACGATCCAGTTCGGCCGGGCGATGAGGATGCGCGCGATGCCGAGCCGCCGGCGTTCGTCGGCGGAGAGCGCCTCTTCCCATGCCGCCTTGCGATCGATATCGCAGCACAGGCGGTCGAGGCCGACACGGGTGAGCGCGTCGTTGAAGGTCGTTTCGGAATAGGCTTCCGCCGCCTGCGGGTAGGCCAGCACATCCTTGAGCCGCCCGATCGGCAGGTAGGGGTGGCGCGAGACGAAAAATACCGGCCCGTTGCGCGGCAGCGATACCGCGCCCCGGCCCCACGGCCATAGCTGGGCCATCGCCCTGACCAGCCGGAATCCGGTGATGGCGTCGGCAGCGATGAAGACGCGCTCTCCGGGCAGGATCTGCGCCGACAGTTCCGACATCATCGGCGTACCGTCGGGCTCCGCCAGCGCCAACGCCCTGAGGGACAGCTTCGGCTCCAGCGAGGTTTCGACCTGCACGGATTGCGCCGAGGCCGGCCAGTCGCCGCGGCGAACGGCGCCGAGTGCCTCGTGCAGGTTGAGGACGCGCTCGACCGAGGCACGCCATTCGGCGACGCGGCTGACGTTGTCGACGGGCCAGGACATCGCACCCACGACCTGCTGGAAGGCCTGCGCCGTCTGCATCAGGACGCCGAGCGTGATCGTCCCGGCGATGTAGCGCGGCGAGGCGACGAGGATGGGGAAAACCTGCGACAGCACCCACCACGTCGAGGAAAAGTAGAAGACGTTGATCAGCGCCCGGGTCTGCACGAACCAGGATCGCACGGTTTCGCGGAACAGGGTGCGCAGGCGATGGTCTTCGCTGCGTTCGCCCTTGAGCAGCGCCACCTGCAGGCTGTTTTCGCGCGTATGGGCGAGGCCGAAGCGGAAATCCGCTTCCGTGGTCTGGCGCAGGTTCTGCGCGCGCACCAGCGGCAGGCCGAGCCTCAGCGCGATGAACGTCCCGATCGCGGCGTAGATCACGGCGATCCAGACGAGATGCCCGGGCAGGGCGAAGGCGGCGCCGGCCAGCGGCACTTCGATCCGTCCGGAAAGGCCCCACAGGATGGTGATGAAACTTGCCAGCAGCAGGAAGGCATAGAGCAGCGAATGGCCGAGCTCGATGGCGTTTTCCGTGGTGAAGCGGATGTCTTCGGCAATGCGGCCGTCGGGATTGGTGTGGTCGCCGGGAAACAGCGAAACGCGGTAGTGCAGTCCGCCGGTCATCCATTCGCCCAGAATGCGTTGGGTCAGCCATTCGCGCCAGCCGATCTGCAGGCGCCGCTTGACCGCAAGATGGGAAATGGTGACGCCGATATTGACGGCGATGATGAGGGTGGCCATGCCGACCAGCACGAGGAAGCGCGTCATGTCGCCGTCTTCGAGCGCGCTGAACAGCTTTTCGATCCACAGGTTGATCGACGTGGCGACGGCGATCTGCAATCCGGTCAGCAACAGGAGGGCGACGCTCAGCCCGCGAACGCGCCACTTCGCTTCCCCGCCCCAGTACGGCCCGGCGACGGGCAGAAAGCGCTGGAAGAACGCCTTCCACCGGCCGAAGTGGCCGATCAGCGGGATGCGGTCGAGGGGGGTGGGCATGGGATGGAAAAGCGCTTCCGGCGATGCCCTGCTGTTGAATCCGTCTTCCAGCCTAGGCTTCTCCGGCCTCGGGCGGCAACAGGGATTAGCGGGACGGGATCACGGCAGGCGGAACAGCCGGCCGAGATCGTCGGGCGGCGTGGCCCCGTAGCCGAGATCGGCCCCGAGCTTCGGCGCAAGTCGCCTGAGCCCGGCCCACAGCGCCGCCTGGATCGAGGTCACGACGGGCTTGCCGAGCGCCGTTTCGACTGCCGCGACGGCTTCCACCATGCGGGTGTGCGAGCCCGAGAGGAAAATCCCCTGCGCGTCGGGCCGGTCGACGGCGCGCGCGTCGGCGGCCCAGCCCTCCGGCGTCACATCGAAGGTGTCGTCGCCGAGATCGCGTGCGAGTGCATTGATCACCGTGATGCCGGCCGCGGCGAAGTACCTGGTTTCGCGCGTCACGGAACCGTCGTTGCCGGGGTTGACCGCGGCGATGCGCGAAAGGCCGAGCGCCTTGATCGCCTCGACCACCGACTGCGTCGCGGTATAGACGGGCGTTCGGGTCGCCGCCGACCGCCGCGCGACCAGCGCCGCTTCGCCGTCCGGGCCGCGCTCCATCATGATGCCGGTGCCCTGCAGGTCGATGGCGTCGACACGCGCATCGGCGAGCAACTCGGCCGCGCGCAGCGCCTCGCCTTCCATGTCGGTCTGCTTGCGCCGTCCGCCCGAGCCCATGCGCATGCGCGTCACATGGATGCCGAGGCCGGCCGGGGCCAGCGCGCGGAAATAGGGTTCAAACGTGCGATTGCCCGAAGACAGGATGACGCCGAGCCGTGCGGCGGGTTCCCTGAGAATCGTCATTCCTGCCTCTCCTCGTTGTGGAATGTCCAGACGTTACCCCGCCAGCCGGATGCGAAAAAGGCCCCCGGAACTTCCGGGGGCCTTGCATTGCGGTGCGTGTTTTTCAGCCTTCCAGAAATCTCTTCGGCTCCTCGGGTCTCGTCAGCCACCAGATGCCGGTTTCGCTGACGGCGAACAAGGGCATATCGATCGCATAAGACGCGACCGGTACCGGCCGGCTCAGACGGTTGTCGAGGACCAGCGCCCCGGCATCGGTGTTCGCGATCAGGACGATGTGATAGCCGATGGAGGCATTCTGATATGCGACTAGCATCATGCGCTCGGGCGCCAGCCCGAGTTCGCGCAGGGCGAAATACTTGGCGATGGCGAAATCTTCGCAATCGCCCGCCTGCTTCTCCAGGAACTCTTGCGGCGACGCCCAATAATCGTCACGGTGCCAGACCGCCATGTCGCTGCGATAAGGCACCGTGTTGATGACCTCGTGCACGGCGTCGAGCCACATTTCCTTCGGCAGTTCCCTGAATTGCTCGATCAGGTCGAGCCAGGTTTTCTCCTCGCTCGAATCGCGGGACACGTTGTGTTGCGCCCACCGCTTCAGCATGTCGTTCCATTTCTGGAACGGCCGCGTGTCGGCAAGCGCGATCGCGTGAACCGCGAGGGATCGTGATATCGCCTCGGGGAATTGCGGTGGCACATGGGCCCGGGACAGAGCCGCCAACGGATTGAGGCAGACCGCGGCGATGGCGAGGGCAGCGAGCATTTTCCGCCCGAGGGAAACCCAGCGTACTGGTGAGCAAATGTGAGCCATTTGGGACAGCACTCCACCAAGTTGAGGTAGCGGACTGTCCAAAATTAAGATTCATTAACGTTAACAAATGTTAAACGCCAAAATTTTTTGCATTGAAATCATGTACTTATAAAGAAATAGAATCATCACGGCTTTCAGGAGCAATCAAGGTGGCTGCGATTG
>CAXRES010000032.1:0-14358 GCA_964229575.1 Alphaproteobacteria bacterium | reverse complement strand
ACAGCAGGTCGCGGTCCTCCCCGCCCTGCTCCTCGGCCTGAACGAGCGCCTGTTCCAGAACCTGGGCCTCGATCTCGCGGCGTTCCGTGTTGAAGGCGTCGAGTTCGCGGGCAAGTTCCCGGGCCTGTTCATCGTCGTCGCAGGCCAGCAGCCGCGAACCGAGGTCCGGACGCCCCACCCGCCCGCCCGCGTTGATGCGCGGGCCGAGGAGGAAGCCGAGATGCCAGGCCTCGGGCTTCTGGTCGAGCCGCGCCACATCGGCGAGCGCCCGGATTCCGGCGTTGCCCCGCCCGGCCATGACCTTGAGCCCCTGGGCGACGAGCGCCCGGTTTACGCCGGTGAGCCGCACCTGGTCGCACACCGTGCCGAGCGCCACGATGTCGAGCCATTGCAGAAGATCGGGCTCCGGCCTGCCCGGACGATAGTATCCGCGTCCGCGCAGTTCGCGGTTGACCGCGACGACCAGCAGGAAGGCGACGCCGACGGCCGCGAGCTGGCGATGGGGGCTCGCTTCATCGAGGCGATTGGGGTTGATGACGGCGCAGGCCGCGGGCAGGCGTTCTTCGGCCACGTGGTGGTCGACCACGATGACGTCGAGCCCGGCCGACTCGGCCACTGCCAGCGCATCGAAGGCGGAAATGCCGCAATCGACGGTGACGACGACGCGCGCACCCCTTGCCGCCAGCGCCTTCATCGCCGGGCCGTTGGGGCCGTAGCCTTCCTTCATGCGGTCGGGGATATAGACCTCGATCTCGCGCCCGAGCGCGCGGAAGAAACGCACGAGCAGCGCCGAGGACGTCGCCCCGTCGACGTCGTAATCGCCGAACACGGCGATCTTTTCGCCCTTGGCCAGCGCATCGGCGATACGGGCGGCGGCGCGACCCATGTCGATAAGGTGCCCAGGATCGGGCAGCGCCGCCTTGAGCGTGGGGTTGAGGAACGCCTCGGCGTCTTCCGGGCCGATGCCGCGCCCGGCCAGGGCGCGGGCGACGACCTCGGGGAGGTCGAGGCGCTGAGCGAGCGTGAGAGCGAGCCGGCCGTCTTCGAGCCGCGGGCGCCAGGCAAGACCCGAGAACGAGCGCGCGACGTAAAGAGGCCCCGCCTCCATTCTATCGCCGCGCGCCGGGTCCATCGCCTCAGCGGTCCAGGGGACCGAAGCCGGACTTGATGTTGAAATTGTGGTCGGTTTCCACCCGGCGCACGGTGCCCGTCTTCGAGCGCATGACGATGGAATGGGTCTTCGCCCCGCCCGCGAAACGGCGGACGCCGTGCAACATGGCGCCGTCGGTGACGCCGGTAGCGGCGAACATGACGTTGCCGGAGGCGAGTTCGAACAGCCCGTACTTGCGATTGAGATCCTTGATGCCCCAGCGCGCGGCGCGCTTGCGTTCGTCGTCGTTGCGGAACAGGAGACGGCCCTGCATGAAGCCGCCGATGCAGCGCAGCGCGGCAGCCGCCAGCACGCCTTCCGGCGCGCCGCCCGAGCCGACGTACATGTCGACGCCCGAGGAAAGTTCGGAAGTCGCGATGACGCCCGACACGTCGCCGTCCGAAATCAGCATGATGCGCGCGCCGGCTTCGCGCACGCGCTTGATCAGTTCCTCGTGGCGCGGCCGGTCGAGGATGCAGACGAGAATGTCGGAGATGTCCTTCTTCAGCGCCTTCGACAGTTCCTGCAGGTTCCTGGCAGGAGTTTCGTCGAGATCGACGACGCCCTCGCCGACCGACTTGCCGACCGCGATCTTGTCCATGTAGACGTCGGGCGCGTTGAGGAAGCCGCCCTTCTCCGCCATGGCGATGACGGCGAGCGCGTTGTTGCCGCCCTTGGCGGTGATCGTCGTGCCTTCCAGCGGATCGAGCGCGATATCGACCTGCGGACCACCGCGACCGACCTTCTCGCCGATATACAGCATCGGCGCCTCGTCGCGTTCGCCCTCGCCGATGACGACTGTACCGTCGATCTCCAGCCCGTTGAGCGCGCTGCGCATGGCGTCGACCGCCGCCTGGTCGGCCGCCTTTTCGTCGCCACGCCCCATGAGGCGCGAAGCCGACAGCGCCGCCGCTTCTGTGACGCGCACCACTTCCAGCGCCAGGTTGCGATCCATGATTTCGGTCATACGACTCTCCCCGAGAGTTTTCTTGCTTTGGCTGAACCTTTTGCGGACCCGGACGGGCCCATGAGACGCCCCATTTTATACCCGATTCGGGTCAGGGCCATTAAAACGCTTCGATACGGATCATGCGCGGCGGTTGCAGCATGCTGCCCAGGACCGAGATATTCCCGAGCGCGCGGGCCATCGCCGCCTCCTCGCATTCATGGGTCTGCAGCACGACCGGCACCGGGTCGCCCGGGGCACGGCCGCGCTGGATCATGGACTCGAGCGAGATTTTCTCGTCGCGGAACGCCGCGGTGACGTCGGCCATGACGCCCGGCATGTCGCGCACGGTCAGGCAGATGTAGTAAGCGCCGCGATGTCCGCTGATCGGCACCGAACGCGCCTTGGCCAGCCGGTCGGCGGCGATGCCGAAGGTCGGCACGCGGGAGCCGCGCGCGATATCGACGAGATCGGCGACCACGGCCGACGCCGTAGGCCCGCCGCCCGCGCCGCGTCCTTCGAACACGGTCGAACCGACGAAGTCGCCGTCGGCGACCACGGCGTTGAACGCGCCCGGCACGTGGGCGATGGGCGAGGATTCGGGCACCAGGCACGGATGGACGCGCTGGCGCACGCCGGCGGCCGTGCGCCGGGCGATGCCGAGCAGCTTGACGCGGTAGCCGAGTTCGTCGGCGAAGCGAATATCGTCGGCGGTGACGCCGCGGATGCCTTCGATGTGGACCGAGCCGAAGTCGACCTCGCAGCCGAAGGCGAGCGCCGCCAGGATCGAGAGCTTGTGCGCGGTGTCGATGCCGTCGATGTCGAAGGAAGGATCGGCCTCGGCGAAGCCGAGATTCTGCGCTTCCTTGAGGACGTCGTGGAAATCGCGGCCCGTGTCGCGCATCGTCGTCAGGATGTAATTGCAGGTGCCGTTGAGAATTCCGTAGACGCGCTCGATTCCGTTGGCGGCGAGCCCTTCGCGCAACGCCTTGACGATCGGAATGCCGCCGGCGACCGCCGCCTCGAAATGCAGGCCGCCGCCGCGATTTTCGGCAAGTCGCGCGAGTTCGGCGCCGTGATGGGCGAGCAGCGCCTTGTTGGCGGTGACCACCTGCTTGCCGGCCTTGAGCGACTCGGTGACCAGTTCGCGCGCCACGCCTTCGGCGCCGCCGATCAGCTCCACCACAACGTCGATGCCGGCGAGACGCGAAAGCCGGACCGTATCGTCAATCCATTCGATCCCGGACAGGTCGATGCCTCGGTCGCGGTTGCGATCGCGGGCCGCGACGGCCTTGATGACGATCGGCCGGCCGCAGCGCGCGGCCAGAAGATCGGCCTGGGCGCGAAGAAGCTGCACCGTCGCCGCACCGACCGTGCCCAGCCCGGCGATGGCGATGTTCAAAGGTTCGGACATCAGGAAGCGACCGCTTGCTTCTTGGCCCCGTCGGCGCCGGTCCCGCGCAGGAACTGCTTGATGTTGCGCACAGCCTGACGGATGCGCTGGCGGTTCTCCACCAGCGCGATGCGCACATGGCCGTCGCCGTATTCGCCGAAGCCGAGCCCGGGCGATACCGCGACCTTCGCCTCGCGCAGCAGCAGCTTGGAGAACTCGACCGAGCCCAGATGCTTGTAGGGCTCCGGAATCGGCGCCCAGGCGAACATGGTCGCGGGCGGCGACGGAACGTCCCACCCCGCTTCGGCCAATCCCTTGATCAGCACGTCGCGCCGGTCGCGGTAGAGCTTGCGGATGTCCTCGACGCAGTCCTGCGGGCCGTTGAGCGCCGCCACCGCCGCGGCCTGGATCGGCGTGAAGGCGCCGTAGTCCAGATACGACTTGATGCGGGTCAGCGCGTGGATCAGGCGCTTGTTGCCGGCGGCGAAACCGATGCGCCAGCCAGCCATGGAATAGGTCTTGCTCATCGAGGTGAACTCGATGGCGACATCCTTGGCGCCGGGCACCTCGAGGATCGAGGGCGGCGGGTTATCGTCGAAATAGACCTCGGCATAGGCGAGATCCGACAGGACCCAGATGCCGTGCTCGCGGCAGAAGTTGACGACCTTTTCGTAAAAGTCGAGGCCGACCACCATCGCCGTGGGATTGGCCGGGAAGTTGAGAATGAGCGCCGTCGGCGGCGGCACCGAATGGCGGACCGCGCGGGTCAGACCTTCAAGAAAGTCGAAGCCCGGGCCGATCGGCACGTGGCGCACGTTGGCGCCCGCGATGATGAAGCCGTAGGGGTGGATCGGATAGCTCGGGTTCGGCACGAGGATGACGTCGCCGGGCGAGGTGATCGCCTGCGCGAGATTGGCCAGGCCTTCCTTGGAGCCGAGCGTGACGATGTTTTCCGAATCGGGATCGATGTCGACGTTGAAGCGGCGCTTGTAGTAAACCGCGTGCGCCTTGCGCAGGCCGGGAATGCCGCGCGAGTTCGAATAGCGGTGGGTGCGCCCGTCCTGAACCACCTCGATCAGCTTGTCGACGACGTGCTTGGGCGTGGCCTGGTCGGGGTTGCCCATGCCGAGATCGATGATGTCCTCGCCGGCGGCCCGCGCGCGGGCCTTCATCGAGTTGACTTCGGCGAAAACGTAGGGCGGAAGCCGCCTGATCCTGTGAAATTCCTGGTCCATGAGCCTGATCCACGCCGTTCCGGCCGCCCGATCGCAGCCGACTTAGGCGGGCGATGGTTTACCGCTACGGCTTTCAATAATCGAGATAAATTTCCGCACGCCGGTTGCCCGCCTCACCCGAAGGCATGAATTCGTAAAACAGCGGCTCGTTGTCGGCGTGTGCCTCGACCACGATGTCCTTGGCCGGAATCCCCATCTGGGTCAGGGCCGCGGCCACGGCATTGGCGCGGGCCATCGACAGGCGGAAATTGACCAGACGATGATTGAGCGGATCGACGTCGCGCGTGCGCCTCGACGCATGCCCGACCACCCGCACCACTCCGCCGCGTAATCCTTTAATATTTACTATGTTTTGCAAGATATTAAGATCACTTTCTGACAATTTACTTGAATTGTTGTCGAAGGGGATCGTGGCGGCCGGACGTCCGCCGCCCGCTGCCATGCCGGGCGCCGCGGATCCCGGCGGCTGCAGGCTGACCCCGCCCCGGGCCGCCGGCGGCAAAGGCATGACATTGCGCCCCGACGCCGCGACGACGTTGGAGCGGTTCATATCGCGGATGCCGCCGCCGGCAGGCTGGCGCACCACGCCCCCCGACTGGTTGAGCGCGGCTTCGAAGGCCGCCCGCGCGATCTCCGTTCCCTTGTCGAAACTCACCGAGGGTTCCTGCATGGCCGGCCCCATGGGCGGCGTCAGACCCGGCACGGCCGGAGCCTGGGCCATCGACGGGGCCGACGGCGGGCCCGAAATGGCGGGCGGCGGTGGCGGAGCGGTACTTGCATCCGCCACCGCGGGCGGAGGAGGCGCCAGGGGCGGCGCCGCACCAGCCGTCGCACCCGGTCCTGAAGAGCGTGGCGGCGGCGGCGGAGAGGCGATCACCGGAGGCGGAGCCGCGCCCGGGCGATTGTCGTTGCCGGAAAGGGCCACATGCTTGGCCTGGGCACGATCGGCCACGAGGCCGTCCTGCACCCTTCCGGCCTGACCGGTGTCCGACACGTCCCTGGGCCGATCGGGCACGGAAGCGAGATTGGGGAACTGGCTCGCCGGGGTGTTTTTCCTGGCCGCCGCGGAGTCCTGGGCACGGGCATCGGGCGCCTTGCCGTCGTCGCCCACCACCCAGTCGCGGGTGCCGCGGTACCATTCGACGGGGTTGGCCCAATCGGGGACGTACGAACAACCGGAAAGCATCACGACGGCGAGCACCGCCGCGCCCCCGCGGATCGCCCGGCCCGAAAGCATCTTTCGCTGGTACATGCGTATCCTCCGCCGACGGGTCCGCCTCACCACGGCGGGCCAGGACGGCCCTGATCCCGAATATCGGGTCCTGGCTCCCGGACGGCGCGGACCTCGTCGACCGCGTCGCCCTCCCCCGGCGCCAAATCCCCTTGCTGCAGTCATAATTTAATTCGGAAAATTGGTAAAGGCAGGTTAACGAAAGGCGCGCTCGGCAATGCTTTCAGCAAACTTGCGGAAATCGGCCAGCGGGTGTTAATGAACATCCAAGCGCCAGATCACATCGTGGTCCACAAAGGCGCCGCGCAGGGGGAGGATTTTCGATGACACCCGCCCAGCTCTATTGCTGGCATTTCATGGCCTATCCGCACCTTCCGGCGGATTTCGATGAAAAATACGACACGGGCTGGGTCACGGTCCCCAACAAGCTGTGGGATTCCGAACGCTCGCGCGGCCTCTACCAGCAATATATCGACCAGATGGCCTACGCCGACCGGCTCGGCTTCGACGGCGTGGTGCTGAACGAACATCACCAGAACGTCTACGGCCTCGCCCCCTCACCCAACATCATCGCGGCGGCGCTGACCCAGGCGACGCAGAAGGGGCGGATCGTCGTGCTGGGCAATCTGCTGCCCCTGCACATGAACCCGATGCGGGTGGCCGAGGAATACGCCATGCTCGACATGATGTCGAACGGGCGCATCGTCGCCGGTTTCGCGCCGGGCGGCGGGCCGGAAACCTTCAACTACGACGTTCCTTCCGCGCGCTCGCGCGAGCTGTTCTGGGAAAGCCTCGACCTGATCGTGCGGTCGTGGACGGAAGACGGCCCCTTCCACCACGAAGGCGTCCACTTCCCCCTGCGCTACGTCAACCCGTGGCCGAAGCCGCTACAGAAGCCGCACCCGCCCGTGTGGGTGCCCGGTTCGCGCTCGCCGGGCACGCTGATCGAATGCGCCAAGCGCGGCTATTGCTACTTCCTGTCCTCGCGCAGCCACGGCTCGGCCACCGGCCGCGCCAAGGACCAGTTCACCCAGATCATCGAGCAGCACGGCAAGAAGTACCATCCGTTCCGCATGGGCATCCTGCTGTCGGTCTATGTCGGCGAATCGGACGCGACCGCGCGCGCCGAATGCGAGGAAGGCGTATGGTACTTCCTCAAGAACTGCCTCAAGGGGCATCTGCGTACCGAAGGCCGCCAGCTCACCTTCGGCCCCGGCGTGCCCTACATCCCGACGCGCGCCTGGCGCCAGTATCTCGAAACCTCGAAACCCGGACGCAAACTTCTGGGCGATGCGGAGAACTGGGAAGAACTCGACAGTTCCAACTCGATCATCGTCGGCGGCCCCGACACGGTCTATGAGCGTCTGCGCAAGCTGATCGACCAGACCGATGTCGGCAACCTGCTGATCCAGTTCCACCTCGGCAACATGGCCGACGACATCACGCGAGGCTCGATGAAGCGATTCGCCGAACAGGTGGCGCCGCGCCTGCGCGACTACTCGGCCCGGCGCTTCGCCGAGCGGTTCGCGGAAAGCGAGCAGGACATGGCGCTCGCGGCAGGTGCGGCATGAGCGCGCGGACCATCACCGCCGGAAAGAAGGGCGCGGGCCGCAAGGTCGGCCTCGTCGAACTCGGCAAGGGCGAACCGCTGGTCTACCTGCACGGCTTCGCTGACCTGCACGCCGTCCGCCCCCGGCCCTTTCCCTTCCACGAGGCGATCGCCCGGGGCCGCAGGCTGATCGCGCCGGCCCATCCCGGCTGCTCGTTCAGCGACGAATATCCCGACCTGATGACGGTGGACGACGCTGTCTTCGCTCATCTCGAAAATTTCGATGCCCTCGGTCTCGACCGGTTCGATCTGGTCGGCCACTGCGTCGGCGGCTGGATCGCCGCCGAGATCGCGGTGCGCCACCCCGAACGGGTGAAGTCGCTGACGCTGATCGGTGCCACCGGCCTGTTCGTGCCGGATGCGCTCATCGGCGACGTCTTCATGGTGGCCCAGCCCGCACGCGGCGTCGATTACGCGGATCTGCGCGCCATGCTGTTCTCCCGCGCCGATCACCCGCTGGCGCTCGACATGTTTCCCGACGGGCGCGGCGATATCGACGACGAGGTGCGCCGCTACCAGATGCTGCGCTTCTCCTCGTTCATCGGGTTCAAGCCGCCTTATTTTTATCACCGCGCGCTGATCAACCGGCTGCACCGCATCAATTGCCCTGCCCTCGTGATCGCCGGCGAAAAAGACGGCATGGTGCCCCGCGCGATTTCGCAGGCTTACGCCAAGGGCATTCGCAAGGCGAAGCCGCTCGCCGTGATCAAGGGAGCGGGACATGCAGCACACCTGGAAGCGCCGGAAGCGGTGGCCAAACTGCTGAACGGTTTCCTCGGCGCCGGTTCCCCGCGCAAGGCGAAGGCCGCGGCCAGGAAGAAACAGGAATCTCGATCTAAAGCAGTATCGCGCAAGAAACAGAAAAAGAGTCGTGCGCGCAAACCTGCGGCCAAACGGCGAAGCGCACGGCGCTGACCGGAGTTTTCCGCCGTCTTTCGGGACTTGGAATCTTCCCGCCTTCCTTGCGATTAACTTTTAGAATTGTCAGTAAAACTGCCTAACCGGATACGCAAATCAAAACAATGATTTGTCTTAACTGGTTTTTTGCGGATAATTCTCCGCAATCCTTCCGGGAAACGACGGAATCGGGGCGGAGATGAAAATCGAATGGCTTGAAACCTTCGAACTCGGCGTGCCCGAGATCGACGGCGACCACCGTACCATGGTTCACATCATGCACGCGATCGAGCGCGCCCACGAGGCGCGCCAGAAAACGGCCTGCATCGCGCTGGTCGAGCGCCTGTTCAAATTCACCGAGGACCATTTCCGGCGCGAAGAAACCCTGCTGCGTGCATGGGGCTACGGCGAAGTTCACCCCCATTGCCGCTATCACCGCGAACTGATGGATAACGCCGAACGCATCAGGAAAACCTGTGCCGAAGCGGAAAGTGAAACCGCTTTCGAGAAATGCTGCGACGAAATGATGCGCTTCCTCATCGACGACGTGGTGCGCGGCGATCTGAACCTGAAATCGTTCCTGGACTATACGGGCATAACGATACCGCGGCCGGCCTGAGCGCGATGCGCCCGGCCCCGCCCCCGCGGCGCTTCCCGGCTAATACTGCTTCGCCAGCCAGGCGTAGTGATCGGCCGAGACCTTGAAGTAATCCGTCTGCTCCCTAGTCAGGTCGCGGAAGTACTTGGCGGGCGATCCCGCCCAGATCTGACCCTTGGGGATGCGCTTTTTCGGGGTCAGCACGGCGCCCGCCGCGAGCATCGCGCCCTCCTCCACCACCGCGCCATCCAGCACGATCGAGCCCATGCCGACGAAGGCGTTGCTTTCGATGGTGCAGGCATGCAGCAGCGCCTTGTGCCCCACGGTGACGTTGTCGCCGATGACGGTCGGGATGCCGTTCCAGTGTTCGCCCTTGGCGTCCACATGGATCACCGTGCCGTCCTGGATATTGGTGCAGGCGCCGATGCGGATGGAATTCACGTCGCCGCGGATGACGACGCCGTACCAGATGCCCGAATCGGGCCCGATCTCGACGTCGCCGATGATGACGGCGTTCTCCGCGATGAAGGCGGAAGGATGAATCTTCGGAGTCTTGTCCTGGAACGGACGGATGAGCGCGGGCATGGATTGCTCTTCTTTCTTACGGGAACAGCGGCTCCTGTTCGAGCGCGGTCGGCTCGGGCAGGCCCTGCAACAGGTTGAAGTTCTGCACGGCCTGGCCGGCCGCGCCCTTGACGAGATTGTCGATGGCCGAAACCAGGATCGCCCGGCCCGGCAGCCGGTCGGGGAACACGCCGATCAGGCAATGGTTCGACCCGCGAACGTGGCGCGTCGCCGGCGCCATGCCCCTGGGCAGCACGCGGACGAAGTATTCGTCCGCATAGGCCGCATCGAGCGCCGCGTGCAGGTCGTCGGCCGCAGCGCCCCCGGCCAGCCTGACGTAGATGCAGGCGAGGATGCCGCGGTTCATCGGCACGAGATGCGGCGTGAAATTGACGACGATGTTCTTTCCGAACGCATCGGAAAGACCCTGTTCGATCTCCGGCGCGTGGCGGTGATTGGCGATGCCGTAGGCGTGGATGCCTTCGGACACCTCGGCGAACAGGTTGGCTTCCTTCTCCGCCCGTCCCGCGCCCGACACGCCCGACTTGGCGTCGATGATGATGTCCTCGCCCGAGATCAGCCCCGCCTTCAACAGCGGGATCAGCGGCATCATGCTGGCCGTGGGATAGCAGCCCGGGCAGGCGATCAGGCTGGTCTTCCTGATCGCCGCGCGCGCATGTTCGGTCAGGCCGTAGACGGCCCGCTTCTGGTCTTCGGGCGCGCGGTGTTCGTGGCCGTACCACTGCTTGTAGGCATCGAGCGAGCGCAGCCGGAAATCGGCCGACAGGTCCACGACCTTGAGATGCTTCGGCAGCTTCGCCACCACGTCCTGCGTGGTGCCGTGGGGCAGGCCGAGGAACACGGTGTCGAGGCCGGAAAAATCCGTGTCCTCGATGGTCGACAGCGTCGGCAGCTTGACCCCGCCGAGATGCGGAAAGACTTCCGCCATCGGCCGGCCGGCCTTGCGGTCGGCGGTCACGGCGCGGATTTCCACGTTCGGGTGATGGGCGAGCAGGCGTACCAGCTCGGCCCCGGTGTAACCGGACGCGCCGAGGATGCCTACGGGGATGGCGTTCGATGTCTTGCTCATGATCTTTTCTCGCGGCAAACAATACAGGACGAAAGGCTCGCGGGCCAAGCCCGCTTGAAAGCGGCCACAAAAACGAAGGGCGCCCCGCCGGGACGCCCTTCGCAAAGGAAGCGTTTCCGAGCGGCTAGCGCTTGGAGAACTGGTGGCTGCGTCGCGCCTTGTGGCGGCCGTACTTCTTGCGTTCGACCACGCGCGAATCACGGGTGAGGAAGCCCACCTGCTTGAGCGGCTTGCGCAGCTCCGGCTCGTACAGCGTCAGCGCCTTGGAAATGCCGTGGCGAACCGCGCCCGCCTGGCCCGAAAGCCCGCCGCCGGTCACCGTGCATTCGACATCGAACTGGTTGACGCGATTCGTCACCAGGAACGGCTGGCTGATCCGCATGCGCAGAACCGGGCGCGCGAAATAGGTGTCGAGCGTGCGGCCATTGATGGTGATCTTGCCTGCGCCGCGCTTCACCCACACCCGGGCGACGGCGTTCTTGCGCTTGCCGGTCGCGTAGGAGCGGCCCTGCGCGTCGATCTTGGGTTCGGGCAGCGGCGCCGGCGCTGCGACGGCGGTGACGCCGGTGGCCGCGCCGAGATCCGCGAGATCGCCGATGGTCTGATTGTTATCGGCCATCTTACTTGCTCCTCTTGTTCTTACGGTTCATCGCGCCGACGTCCAGCACCTGCGGGGCCTGGCCCTCGTGCGGATGGCTCGCGCCGGCGTAGACGCGCAGATTGCGCATCAGCTGGCGCGCAAGCGGACCGCGCTTGATCATGCGTTCGACCGCGAGCGTGATGACACGCTCCGGGTGCGCGCCCCCCAGCAGCTTCTCGGGCGAGGTTTCCTTGATGCCGCCCGGATGGTTGCTGTAGTGGTAATAGCGCTTGTCCTGGCGCTTGTTGCCGGTCAGATGCACCTTTTCGGCGTTGATCACGATGACGTTGTCGCCGCAATCCATGTGGGGCGTGAACGTCGTCTTGTGCTTGCCGCGCAGGCGCGTGGCGATGATGCTGGCCAGCCTGCCCAGCACCAGACCGTCGGCATCGATCAGAATCCACTTCTTCTCGATGTCCTTCGGCGTTGCGATATAGGTCTTCATAGGTCCGTTCCTTGTACCGGGCGAGCGGCGCCAACAAGCGGCGCTCCGCCCTTTCGACAGGGCGCGGAGTATGCCACGCAAACGACCGCTGTCAACGAATTTTCGTTTGAATACAATGGCCTTATGAATGCGGTATTATATTACCGTAAATCGGTGGGGGCGCGACCCGGGCCCAAGCGATTCCAGGTACTTGCAGCGCCGCCCGCTGCACCGCCCCCGCCCTGCACGGCGCCGCCCTCCCCTGATTCCCCTTATTCCTCGGCCTTTTTCTGGGCCTTTTTGCCGTCCTGCTTCTTGACCACCATGGTGTCCTTGGCGTTGCTGACCGCGGCACGGGCCTTCTGGATCTCCGCAGCCGATACCTTGCCGCTGTCGAGGACAACCTTCTGCAGCGATTCACCGTCCAGCACGTTGATGTCGAGGGTCAACTTCTTGGCTTCGGCCAGGAAGGCCGCATCCCTCGTCATCTTAACAAAGGCGTCGCGATGCGCCTTGACCACGTCGGCCGGAACGTCCGGCGGCAGCGTGAAGCCGCGACCGATCTCGGCCGGCGCGATGAACATGTTGAGGATGCGCTTGGTCTCGTCGTCCTTGGCGAGATCGACCAGGAGCGGCACCTGCTTCAAATCCGGATAAGGCGTGAGCGCGATCTGCGCCAGGATCGCAGCCTTCTGGCCGATGATCCAGTCGCGCTGGCTCTTGACCTCCCACTGGACGCTGGCGGTGCCGTCCACTTCGCCGCGTTCCATGGCCAGGCGATTCGCCCCGCCGGAGCGGTAGCCGGAGATGATCTTGAGCTTGGCCCCCATGATGTTCTTGACCGCGCCCAGCACCAGGAAACCGAAGGACCCGGGGCCCGTGACCGATACCGCGAAGTCCTTCTTGTAGAGGTCGTCCATCGACTTCACCCCCGAGCGTTCGGAGGCGATCAGCAGAAGCGGCAGGTCCGCCAGACGCCCGACCCAGTTGAACCTGGTCGCGTCGTAATTGACGTTCTTGGTGCCGAGCAACTGGCTGAGATAGAGCCCGTTGGTCATCCCCGCCACCGCGGTGCCGTCGCGCGGCAATTGCGTCGCCAGCTGGTTGGCGAGCTGAAGACCGCCGGCGCCGGGCTGGTTCCTCGGCACCAGGGTCGGGTTGCCGGGCAGGTGTTTACCGATATGGCGCTGATAGGCGCGGCCATAGAGATCGAGACCGCCGCCCGGCGACGAACCGATATAAATGCTCACGACCTTGCCCTGGAAGTCGGGCGCCGCCAGCGCCGTACCTGAACCGCCGGAAAACGCCAAAGCTCCGAGGGCAAGACCGATGGATAGAAGTTTGCGAGTCATGATGAAATTCCTCCCGTTCGATTTATCGTTTCAGGTTCGCCGGTGGGTCAGGCCGCGGCCTTCGCGCGGCGCCGTCCGCCCGCCCCACCGGAAGCGGCGATCGCTTCCCTGCCGATGGAATCGAAGTGGAACCAGCGGACCTGCATGGATTCGGCGAGAATCTTGAGCACGCGCTCGCGTTTTTCCGCGGTGTCGGCGTACCTGGCGAGAATCTTGAGGCAGACGTCGCCGTGGCCGCCGACGGGGGCGTCGGCCTCGTCCGCGGCTTCCCAGTGCTCCATCGCCTTCTTGCCCTTGAGTCCGAGACGTGCCCAGACGTTCCAGTTCATCGGCCGGGTGCGCCCGATCTTCGCCACCAGGGGGCCGCGCGCCCCTTCCAGGCCGGCGACCGCCGCGAAGGCTTCGAGCCAGGGCCAGGCGCGGCTCGCGCGGTCCCAGTAGGCCAGACATACGCGCGTGTAGACGGCCCCTTCGTATTCGTTGAGGAACCTGCGGTCGAGGCCGAGCGCGACGCCGAAGTTGACCATGCTTTCGTAGTGGCCGGTGGAGATGCTCGGGTCCTTCACCTCTTCCACGTACATGTTGTCGATCATGTACTGGCGCACGTCCATTTCCGGGCAGTTGCTGATCATGGCGCCGAACCAGCGCGGAAAGTGGCGGGCAAAGACGCAGTGTTCGCGGGCGAAGACCGCGGCCCCTTCCCTGCAGAAATGGTGATCGATCCAGTCGTCGAAGGCGCTGAAATTTTTCCAGCGGTTTTCCCAGATCACCTTGGCCATCTTGCGTTCGAAAGAGTCCCTTGCTGCCATTTCCCGCTCCCTACGTCGGTCTTGATTGTCGTAATCTTCACCCGACCGGCGCCCGGCCCGGTAAAGAGTAGAATGCGTTTTGATATTAGCAAAAGGTCGCGATCCCGTGGACTCAATCCGTAAACGAGTGAAAGGCCGCCCGTGAACGTCCCGCGAGACCCCGGAAGCCGGCCCAGGCCCGCCTTGCGCGGGCTGTCGACCCGCGCGGTCCACGGCGGCACCGCCCCCGACCCGGCCACCGGCGCCCGCATCACGCCGGTCTACCAGACCGCCTCCTACGTCTTCGACGACAGCGATCACGCCGCCCGCCTGTTCAACCTCGATGAATTCGGCCAGATCTATTCGCGCATCACCAATCCCACGGTGGCCGCGCTCGAGGGCAAGATGGCGGCGCTGGACGGCGGCGTGGGCGCCACTGCC
>CAXRES010000031.1:0-7442 GCA_964229575.1 Alphaproteobacteria bacterium | reverse complement strand
CACGGTGTTCGCGGCCGTCCACTGCTGGCCGGCGCCCGCCGTCATGCGTTCGGCCGGCATGAAGGTCTGGCCGATGCCGCCCGGATGCGGGTTCAGGATGTCCGTCTGCGGGTTCACGCGGGTGGTGAGGCACCACATGATGTCGTCCATGTCGTAGATGTCGACGTCTTCCGAGACGGCGATCACGAGACGGGCGCCCTGCGAGCAGGCGAGGATGGCGGTCAGGAAGTTACGCTGCCAGCCTTCCTCGATCTTGTTGCGCTTCTTGACCTGGATGATCGCCCCGCCCCAGTCCGTCATGCAGTACGGAATGTGGACGTTCTGGACGATGCCCGGCTGAAGGCGTTCGCACAGGTTGAAGATCGCCGATTCGCGCACAGACGTGTCGATGTTGGCGTCGTCCGCCGTGTGCACGCCGAGCGGGAAGATGATCGGCTTGGATTCCGGCTTGCGCATGGTGATCGCGGTGACGTGGAAGGTCGGCGCGCGATACGCCTTGCCCATGTAGCCGGCCCATTCCGGATGGAAGAAGAACTTGCCCTGCAGGTTGGCGTCTTCCGATTCCTTGGTTTCGTAACGCTTGTCGCGCGGGTGCAGGTAGCCTTCCAGCACATATTCCGCGTCGGCCAGCGTGTAGCCGGGGATGGTGCGGCACTTGACGATGCGCACGGGCGAACCCTGGATGGTGCCCGCCATGCCGACTTCCGAGCAGCCCTTGGGCAGCACGGCGTAGTCGAAGCCCGCGCCGGCGAAGTAGGTGCAGGACGGCGGAACGCCGAAGCACATGGTCAGCGGGATCGGCTTGTCGTCATGATAGTGCTTGGTCATGACCTGCCACATGTGGGAACCCGGCGAAATCTGGAACGTGCCGACGTTGCCCCAGCGGAAGTTCATGCGGTTGTAGCCGATGTGGCTGCCGCCGTCGAAGTAGTCGCCGATGATGCACGAGATGCCCGAACCGATGGTCAGTTCGGTTTCCAGCTCGGTGTGGCGGATCGCGGTGATCCACTTGTTCACGTCGAGATCGTCGGTGATGACGTGCTCCTGGACCGGAGCCTTGTCCTGCGGCACCTCGACCATCGGGGTCGGGTGGTCGATGGCGTGGGCCACCTTCTTCACGCGGTCGAGCGAGTCGCGCCAGCCGAACAGCTTTTCGACGACCTTGATGTCGCCGAACAGGTTGGTGACGGCGCGCGCGTGGGGCTTGCCCTTCACGTTGTTGAACAGGATCGGGCAGCCGCCGTCGAAGTGCTTCTGCAGGCCGGTGATTTCAAGGTCGGGATTGACCTCCTTGTCGGTCTCGACCATGTCGCCCTGTTCCTTGAGCCAGGCGAGGGCGCCGCGGAGGGTGGTAATGTCTTTAGCCATTTTCGTCTTTCCAGTTATTACGGTTGAACTCGGTTGAAGGGAGGAATGTACGGGCCGGAGCGCGGCCGTCCGCGCCCCGGTCCGGGATGGCGATTACGGAATGGCGGGAGCCAGCTTCGGGTTCGACTTGTATTTCGATTCGTCGATGAAGCGCGACATCTTGGACTTGGCGCCGTGCTTGGCGAGATTCTCGAGATAGATTTCGTGAATCTTCGGCTCCTGGTTCTCGTACTCGATCTGGTTGCCGCCCTGCTGGACGTTGACGTCCATGCCGAGCCACACCTGGCGCTTCTCGGCCAGCGTCGGGTAGCGCAGGCTGCCCATGGCGATGGCGAGGTAGCGCGCCGGTTCCGGCGAAGCGTTGAAGTGCTGGTGGAACATGCCGTCGGGCGGCGCGAAGACCACGCCGTGGTCCCAGTCGACCTTCACCAGGTCCTTGGCGAGATCGTACCAGAGCAGCGAGTAGCCGACGCCGGTGACGCACATGACGTGGAAGTCGGCGCCGTGACGGTGGCCCTTCTTGTAGGTGCCGACCGGCATTTCCGACATATGCGCGTGGATGGTGCCGTCAGCGAGCGAGAACATGATGTTCGAGCCGCCGGCGCCGCGGTTTTCCCACTTGCGCAGTTCGAAGGTGCCGAGGTCGGGAACGAAGTTGGTTTCCCACATGTGCCGGCCCGGCATCTTCGGGATCAGTTCGCCGTCGCCCGCGAAGTAGTCCGAATCACCCTCGCGCTCCGGAAACTTGGCCGGGTTGCGGAAGACGAAGTCGTCGTTGCGGTACAGGTTGATGACCAGCGGCAGGTTGTTGCAGCTGTACAGGCGGGCGCGCTCGGAGCCGGACCCGTTGAAGTGCTGGTAGCGGCAGTTGAGCGGCAGGGAGAACAGGCTCTTGGGGCCCCATTCGAAGGTGTGCTTCTTGCCGTCGTAGGTCTCGATCTGGGTCGAGCCGTGGCCGTCGATGACGTAGAAGACTTCCTCGAAGATGTGCTTCTGGGGCTCGGTCTTGCCGCCCTTCGGGATGTCGATGACGTACATGGCGAGGAAGTCGCCGCGGCCCTTGAGGTGGGCGAAGGCGCCGTTGACGCCCATGCGGGCCCAAGGCTTGGTCTCGACCTTCTTCATGTCGATGCCGAAGTCCTCGACGATGGGAATGCCTTCGGCCTTGCAGAAATTCATGTAGGGATCGACCAGGAACTTGTCGTCGGCGAGATCGACGACCGCCTTGTTCATCGAATCGTCTGCGGTGCGGGAGTAGCTCGGGATATTGGTGGCCATGCGCTTGTCTCCTGATAGCAAGGGCGCGTGAAACTTCGAAACTTCGAGGTGCGGACGCTGGACGGCTGGTCTCAGTGAAAAAGGACCGCAACGGGTGCAGAAAACCGGCTGAGTTGAAGGCGATTTCCGCTTTTTTCCCTTGGCGCCGGTGAACCGTCCCCCTGCCTCTTGATGATCGTCATTCGTTGGCGACTACGGGGGAGGTTCGTACCACCTGCAAGCTATAGGTCAATTAAATATTTAATATAGTTCCGATAGCTTTTTGTTATGGCCATTCTAGGCCTCCGCGGCGCCGTCGGCCAGCCCCTTGAGCCAGTCGGCCCGGCCCTGGACGGCAAGGCGCTGGTGATAGAAGCGAAGCGCCCGCAGCCCGCCCAGTTCCTCGCCGCCGCCGGCCCGGCCTGGACCGCCGTGGACGCACATCGGCATGACGATGCCGTGACCCGTCTGCGACTTGCCGACGCTTTCGTCGACGACCAGCACGCGACCATGCGCCGAGCCGACGCCGAGAACGGCATCGGCGGCGAAGGCCTGATCGGCGGTGAATACCGACGCGGCGAGCGAGCCGCCGCCCTTGCGCGCGAGCGCGAAGGCCTGCTCGGCGCCGTCGTAGGGCATCAGGGTGGAAACGGGGCCGAAGGCCTCGACCTCGTGAACGACGCGGGCCTCGGCCGGCTTGTCGCAGCGCAGCAGCGTCGGCGCCACGAAGCAGCCCGTCTTGGCATCCGCATCCAGCGGATTGACGTCGCCGCCGGTGATCTGGCGCGCCTCGGTCTTGAGGCGGGCGAGGGCTTCAAGCACCGCCTTCTGCTGGGACCTGGAAACCACCGGGCCCATGCGCACGGTCTCGTTGCGCGGGTTGCCGACCACCGTCTTGGCCAGCATCGCCTCGATCGCGCCGGCGACGTCGTCGGCGATCGCCCTGGGCACGAAGGCGCGGCGGATCGCGGTGCACTTCTGGCCGGCCTTGATCGTCATTTCCTTGACCACTTCGCGCACGAAGAGGTCGAATTCCGCCGACCCCGGCCTGGCGTCGGGGCCGAGGATGGAGCAGTTCAGGCTGTCGGCCTCGACGTTGATGCGCGCCGAAGAGACGATCACCTGCGCATGCGATCGCAGCGTGTGCGCCGTGTCGGCCGAGCCGGTGAAGGCGCAGACGTCCTGGCCGGTGATGTTGTCGGTGATCTCGCGCGCCGATCCGCAGACAAGGCTGAGCACGCCCGCCGGCAGCACGCCCGCCTCGATCACGTCGCGCACCATGCGTTCGGCGAGCAGCGCCGTCGCGGTGGCGGGCTTGGCCAGCACGGGGACGCCTGCGAGGATGGCGACGGCCGCCTTTTCCCACATGCCCCAGGACGGGAAGTTGAAGGCGTTGATGTGAACGGCGACGCCGGCCAGCGGCACCGACAGGTGCATGGCCTGGAAGGCTTCGTCCTTGGCCAGACGTTCGAAGCGGCCGTCCTTCAGGACCTTGGCCGCGCCGAGGCTTTCGCCCAGACGGGCGAAGTACTTTATCGTGCCGATGCCGCCGTCGATGTCGATCGAGGCGTCGACCTTGGTGTTGCCCGAATTGGCGAGCGCCAGCGGGAAGTAGCTGTCACGCCTGGCGGTCAGCGCGTCGGCGATGGCCTTGAGCAGGCCGGCGCGCTCGGCGAAGGTCATGGCGCGCAGCGCCGGACCGCCGGTCTGGCGCGCATAGGCCATGGCCGCGCCGATATCGATCCCGGTGGTCGATGCGCGCGCGAGTTCTTCGCCGGTGACCGGATCGACCAGCGGGCTGCCCGCATCCGATCCTTCGACCCATTTGCCGCCGACATAACTCGCAAGTTTCATGACCCGTCCTCGATACGATGATTGCTTGAAAGGCCCGGCACGCCGGGCGCGAGAGAAGGGCGACAGAATAGCGAAAAGCCCCTCGTCGGCAACCGCCGATTGGCCTGCGCGGCAGGCGCCCGTTAGCGGGCCCGGCAGCCGCCGACCGGCGTGCCATGCGCCCGCCCGGGGGCCGCTTTAACCGGCCGCCCCATTGACAGGCCGGGCGGGATGGACGAAACAGGACGCCTTCCAAGGCTCTCCGGCCGGGACCTATGGCGGGTCCGGCCGCACCCGTCGCGGGCAGCGCAAATGACCGAAAAAACTGACGACAAGGACGGCAGGCCCGGCGCGGCGGCGACCACGGCGCAGCGGGTTTGCGCCGAGCACGGCAACCGGCCCGATGCCCTGATCGAGATATTCCACGCCATTCAGGCCCGCCTCGGCCACGTTCCGGAGGATGTGCTGGAGCCCGTCGCCAAGGCCATCAACCGGTCGCGGGCGGAGGTCTATGGCGTGTTCAGTTTCTACCACGACTTCCGCGACCGGCCGGCCGGCCGGCATGTGGTCAAGCTGTGCCGGGCGGAGGCCTGCCAGGCGGTCGGCGGCGAGGCCCTGGCGGCCGAGGCCGAGAAGATTCTGGGCATCGAATTCGGCGCCACCAGCGCCGACGGCCGGGTCACGCTCGAATCCGTTTACTGCCTCGGAAACTGCGCCCTCGGCCCGGCGGCCCTGGTCGATGGAACTCTTCATGGGTCAATTAATAACAATAAGTTATCAATTATTCTTAAAAAAATAAGTTAGAAAATAAAGCTGAGATTTCACTTTAAGAACGGAAAATGGCTAATTCGAACGAGATCACCGTCTTTGTGCCCTGCGACAGCGCCGCCCGATCGGTCGGCGCCGATGGGGTGGCCGAGGCGATTGGCACCGAGGCGGCGCGACGCAAACGGTCTGTTCGCGTTTTGCGCAACGGCTCTCGCGGCCTCCTGTGGCTGGAGCCGATGGTCGAGGTCGAGACGGCCAAGGGCCGCGTGGCCTACGGGCCGGTCTCGGCCGAGGACGTGGCCGGGCTGTTCGAAGCCGGGTTCCTGGAAGGGGGCAAGCATGTCCTGGCCCTGGGGCCGGTCGCCGAAATTCCCGAGTTCAAGCGCCAGACGCGGCTGACCTTCGCCCGCTGTGGCGTGATCGAGCCGCTTTCGCTCGCCGATTACCGCAAAAACGGCGGTTTTGCCGCTCTGGAGCGGGCAAAGAAGATTAACAATGCGAAAATCGTCGCCGAAGTGATGGAGTCGGGCCTGCGCGGCCGTGGCGGCGCGGGTTTTCCGGCCGGAATCAAGTGGAAAACGGTCTCTGAAGCCCCGTCCGATCAGAAATACGTCTGCTGCAACGCCGACGAGGGCGATTCCGGCACCTTTGCCGATCGCATGCTGATGGAGGGCGATCCCTTCACCCTGATCGAAGGCATGGCGATCGCGGCGCTGGCCACCGGGGCCACGCGGGGCTTCATCTATCTTCGCTCGGAATACCCATACGCCATTGAAACAATGAAAAAAGCGATTGCCGTGGCGGAAGCTGCGGGCTATCTCGGCGGCGATGTCGCGGGTTCGGGCAAGGCCTTCCATCTGGAGGTCCGGGTCGGCGCCGGGGCCTATATCTGCGGCGAGGAAACGGCGATGCTCGAAAGCCTCGAGGGCAAGCGCGGCATGGTCCGCGCCAAGCCGCCGATCCCGGCGCTCAAGGGCCTGTTCGGCAAGCCGACGCTGGTCAACAACGTCCTCAGCTTCGCCGCCGTGCCGTGGATCATTGCAAACGGCGGCAAGGCCTATGCGGCATACGGGGTCGGGCGTTCGCGCGGCACCCAGCCGTTCCAGCTCGGCGGAAACGTCAGGCGCGGCGGCCTGTTCGAGCTGCCATTCGGCGCGTCCCTCGGCGAACTGGTCAACGATATCGGCGGGGGCAGCCGCAGCGGCCGGCCGGTGCGCGCGGTCCAGGTCGGCGGGCCGCTCGGCGCCTATCTGCCGGTTTCCCGCTTCGATCTCCCCCTGGATTACGAGGCTTTTGCCGCGGCAGAGGCCATGCTCGGTCACGGCGGCGTGGTGGTTTTCGACGACACGGTGGATATGGCCGTCCAGGCGCGCTTCGCCATGGAATTCTGCGCCCTCGAAAGCTGCGGCAAATGCACGCCCTGCCGCATCGGTTCGACGCGCGGGGCCGAGGTCATCGAAAACATTCGAAACGGCCGCGAGTCCGAAAAAAATCTCAAGGTTCTCAACGACCTTTGCGAAGTCATGAAAGATGGCTCATTATGCGCGCTGGGCGGCCTGACCCCGATGCCGGTCAAGAGCGCGCTGGCCCATTTCGCCGAAGACTTCGGGCCCGCGCCGCGCCGCGGGACGGCCTGATGCGAAATACGAGCAAGGACGCTGGCCTATGTCGCTGATCAAGGAAGCCGATTACGGTACCCCAGTCCGGGAGTCGGAAAAGACCGTGACGCTGGAGATCGACGGCGTCGCCGTGACGGTTCCGGCCGGAACCTCGGTCATGCGTGCCGCCGCCGAGCTTGGAACGAAGATCCCGAAGCTCTGCGCCACGGACACCCTCGATGCCTTCGGTTCCTGCCGCCTGTGCCTCGTCGAGATCGATGGGGTGCGCGGCACGCCGGCGTCCTGCACCACGCCCGTAGCGGACGGCATGAAGGTCCATACGCAGACCGAGCGGCTGGCGCGGCTGCGCCGCGGCGTGATGGAACTCTATATCTCCGACCATCCGCTCGATTGCCTCACCTGCTCGGCAAATGGTGATTGCGAATTGCAAGATATGGCCGGCGTCGTGGGCTTGCGCGAAGTGCGTTATGAAGACGGCGTCAATCATTTCGACAAGGCTTCGCCGCTCGCTTTGTTGAAAGACGAAACCAATCCTTACTTCACTTACGATCCGGCGAAATGCATTGTCTGCAATCGCTGCATTCGTGCGTGTGAAGA
>CAXRES010000030.1:0-6961 GCA_964229575.1 Alphaproteobacteria bacterium | reverse complement strand
CCGCTCGGCCTGCCGTGGCTGATGATGCCGTTCTTCATCGTGCCGGGTATGATCATGATTCGCCTGGTGCGTCCCGATCCGCGCGAGATCGGCACGAACCTCGCCCGTTATTATCCCGGCTATGTGCCGCCGCCCCATGTGGAGTCCGCGCCCCGTCCGGCCTTCGACTGGCGGCGCGCGGTGCGGCCGCTGCCGATCCGTCTTGCCATCGCCTGCAATGCCGCGGCGCAGGGCAACATGTCGGTGATCATGGTGCTGACGTCCCTGGTGCTGCATGCGCACGGACACTCGCTTTCGGCCATCGCCGTGTCGCACATGTTCCATTCGGCCGGTATGTTCGCCTTCACCATTCCGCTCGGCTGGCTGACCGACCGCATCGGCCGCGCGCGCGTGATGTATCCCGCGCTCGGCGTCTCGATGGCGGGCGCGGCGCTCGTCGCCTTCGGCCAGGCCTACTGGCCGGTGACGCTCGGCACGTTCCTCGTCGGTCTCGGCTGGGCGGCGGCCAACGTCGCCGCCACGGCCTATATCGCCGATCACGCGACGACGCTCGAGCGCGGACGCATGATCGGCCTGAGCGACAGTTGGGCCGGCGCCACCTCGGTGCTGGCCGCCGTGCTGACCGGCCCGATCATGGCCCTGGGTGGCATCGGCTGGGCGGGAATCCTGGCCCTGGCACTCACCCTGCTGCCCGCGATCTTTCTGCCGCAGGCGCTGCTTGCGCGCCGGGCATGACGCCCACAAATAATTGATTTACCAATAAAATATTAACCGCCGCCGAGGGCGGTTGCGCGCGGCGGCGCGTCAGGGCGTGCATCCCGCCGGCCATTGCGCACGGCACGGCAAAAGAAAAATTCTGCGGGTCCGGATTCCAATGCCGCCGTCGTGCCGTCGCGGGAATTCCGGTTTTGCCGAAGCGGCGCCGGGTCTAGACTCCGCCATTCAATGAAGCAAGAAATCGGGGAAACGCCTTGTCCAGCGCCAGTCTGAGCATTAGCCCGCAGTACCGCGTCCTCGGCCTCGTGGGCGCCGGCCACATGATGAGCCACTTCTACTCCAACACGCTGCCGCCGCTTTTGCCGCTGCTCAACAAGGACCTCGGCATCAGCTACACGATGCTGGGCGCGCTCCTCAGTCTGCGCGGCATGATGTCGTCGGGCATGCAGATGCCGGCGGGCTTCATGGTCGATCGTTACGGCGCGAAGCTCGTGCTCGCGATCGGGCTCGCCATGTGCGCCATCGGCACGATGATGACGGCGATGGCGATCGATTACTGGATGATCCTGCTGGGCGGCGTCGTGTTGGGCATCGGCAACAGCGCCTTCCATCCGGCCGACTACAGCATTCTCGGCGCCAGCATGGACGAGAAGTTCATGGGCCGCGCGTTTTCCATCCACTCGTTTTCGGGCAATCTCGGCAACGCTATCGCGCCGGTGGTGCTGATCGCCATCACGTCGTTCTTCAACTGGCGCGTGTCGCTGCTGGTCGCAGGCGTCGCCGGTTTCGTCATCATGGCCGGCCTGATGACCCAGTGGAAATACATCTCCGAGGATTCGCTCCCGCAGCGCAAAAAGAAGAAGCAGGCGGAAGAGAGCGCCGAAGGCGCGGCACCCGAACAGTCGACCTGGGACGTGTTGCGCTATGTCCTGACCTCGCCCGCCGTCCTTTTCCTGTTCCTGTATTACTGCATGAACACGCTGGCGAGCGGGGGCCTGCGCAACTTCGCCGTCGCCGGCCTGGTCGAAACCCACGACACGACGGCGGCGATCGCCAACGCGGCCTTCACGGCCTTCCTCGTCGCCAACGCGGGCGGCGTTCTGGTCGGCGGCTGGCTCGCTGATTTCACCAAGCGCCACGAACTGGTGGCGGCGCTCGGCCTCGGTATTTCGGCCGCCGTCCTGGCGCTGCTCGGCGTCTACAGCCTTCCCGGCATCCTCGTCGTCGTGATCTTCGCCTTCGCCGGCCTGACCAACGGCCTGATCGGTCCGGCACGCGACATGCTCATCCGTCGCGCCAGCCCCAAGGGCGCGATGGGCCAGGTGTTCGGTTTCGTGTTTTCCGGCCAGACCATCGGCCAGATCGTGGCGCCGCTTCTCTTCGGCTTCATGATCGACAGCGGCGTGCCGGCCTGGATCTTCTATACCTCGGCCATCTTCACCGTGCTGTGCATGGTCGTGGTGCTGATCTCGGCCAGGCACTCGCGCCCGGTGTAGCGGCGTAAGCCGGCAGGCATGAGCCGAAACCGCCGCCGTCGCCGCCGCCGCGGCAAGAGCGAGACCGAGGCGCGGGAGGCCCTGGCGCGGGACGGACGTGTGGCAGGCGTGATCATGGCGTTCCTCCCTGAGGCGGTCTCGGGCGGCCCTGTCCGGTTTTACGCAAGTCTAAGGGGAGGGAGTCGAAGGGATAGGCCGCCAGCAAGCTCCGCCGGGCGCAATCCTGTCCGGGTGCGGCGCGGATGACGTGTCCCCCGGCAAGCCTGTAAGGTTGCCCGCCATGACCCTCGCCGATACCGGTTTTGCCCTTGCCACGGCCGTCCTGTGGGCGATATCCGCGCGCATCGTCGGCCGCGGGCTGGCGGCGATCCCGGGACCCGAAAAATTTCCGGCCATCGTTGCCGGGCTTACGGTCAGCCTGACCACGGGCGCCGTCGTTCTTTTCGCCGTCGCCGGGAACGGGTTCCGCCCTGCCGACCAGTCGCCCTGGCTGATCGCCGCCGGCATCGCGACCTTTCCCGTCGGCACCGGCATTTACTACCTGTGCGGCCACGCCTTCGCCGGGCGCATGGAGTTCGCCTCGCAATTCGCCAACGTGAAGCCCCTGTTCTCGGTCGGCTTCGCCGCGTTCGTCCTCGGCGAAGCGTTGCGCGCGCCGTCCTGGGTTGCGCTCGCGCTGATCGCCGCGGGCATCGGCGTGTTGCTGCGCGCCTGCCTGCAGGGCGCGTTCAGCTGGCCGGCGCTCGGCCTCGGCGTTCTTCTTGCGCTCGCCTGGGCATCGGGCGAAGGCTTTGCCAAGCTCGGCCTGGCAAGCGGCCCATCGCTCACCGCCACCCGTGCCGCGCTGCTTGCGGGCGCGGCAAGCGGCGGGGTTCTGGCGCTGCCTTACCTGATCCGCCGGCGCTCCGTCGCCTTCGCCGGTTTCGCGCGCTGGGGCTGGGCCTTCATCGCCCACGGGCTGTTGAGTTTCGTCGTCGCCTACGCCTGCCTGTTCGAATCGATTCAGCGCATCGGCGTCGGTCGCACCATCCTGATCAATTCCTTCTGGCCCGGCCTGGCCGTGGTCTTCGCCTGGGCGGAAGGGCGGCTGACAGGCCGGCCCATGCCCTTGCCCGGGCCGATGATCGCGGCGACGCTGCTGCTGGCGGCCGGCAGCGCGGTGCAGATCGGGGATTTCGTCTTCCTGCGCCAGATCGCCAAATAAAAAGCCCGGCCGCTGGGCCGGGCTTTTCACGCGTCTTTGCGGACGGCGCTTACATGCCGGAGCCGGCCGTGAGGTAAGCCTCGATCTGCTTGGAGTACACAGCGACGAGGACGAAGATCACGCCGACGATGGCGAGACCCAAAATCATTACTTTGCTCGGACGGGAGGCATTGACGGTATCGTTGTCGGGACCCTGCTGGGACATAATCCTGCTTCCATGAGAAAAGAGTTAAACACGCTGGAGGGCAACCACGCTGCGGCGACGGCGCGCAAGCGCGCCGCCGCCATAGCCGCGGCCTCGCCATGAGCGAGATTCGGAGAAAAGGTCAGATGGCCGGGGGCGCCAGCGCCTGATAGGCATGCGCGCGAGGCTCGATGCGCAGGTTGTCCTCGCTGCCGCTTTCGTTGCCGCTTGCCACGAATGGATCGGCCGCGGAGAGCAACGCTGGCTCGATCGAATCCGGAACGGCGTTAGCGAGGCTGACGAGGCGGCCCTTGATGCGCCGCTTGGCAAAGAAGCTTTCGCTGTCGAGGGGGGACGACAGGACCGCGGGCGCGCGGTCCATCTTCGCTCGCAACGAACTGTCCCCGGATATTGGCGTCGTGCTGTATGCGGTTGCCGTGGGTGTGCGGAAATTGCCGGCGAAGGCATGCGGCAATCCGGCCAGAACGAACGCGACGATCATCAGGCAACTGATCGCCTGTCGTCCGACGACTGCCTTGTACAATTGCTGAGGTTTGTTGCCGGATGGGGTCATGGCCTGCGGCCCGAGGGGCCGACGCACCTTTATGCGGCAGGACAAGGATATTCTGGATGGGCCGCGAGCAGAAAATAACCGATTTGGGCTGCCGCCGATACGGGCGGCCAGGACTTTATTTGAGGCGGCCGTTAAGGCGTGCCTGCAAAAGATTATGGAAATGCCGTCGCGGACCTGAAAAAACGGGCGTTGGGTGTCCCCAACGCCCGAAAAAATATGGGATATGAAGGGAATCCCTCTCTATTTGGACCCTTTCAGGGCCGCATCCCAGCGCGCCACTTCCTCGGCGACGAACTTCCCGAGGTGTTCGGGCGTGCGCTCGGAGCCTTCCGGGATCACCCCGCCGAGATCGTGCAGGCGCTTGCGCGCCGCCTCGTTGCTCAACGCCTTGTCGAGGGCCTGCGACAGCTTGGCGACGACGTCCTTGGGCGTGCCCTTGGGCGCGAAGAGCGCGTTCCAGGCGCTGACCTGGAAGGCGGGCATGCCCGCTTCCGTGGTGGTCGGCACGTCGGGCAGGGCGGGCGAACGCTTGGGCGTGGCGATGGCGTAGGCCTTGATGTTGCCCGCCTTGATCTGCGGCACGAGGTTGACGATCTGGTCGCAGGCGTAGTCGACCTTGCCGGCCAGCATGTCGTTGATGATCGGGCCGGTGCCGCGGTAGGTGACGCGGGTCGGACTGAGGCCGATCATCTTGTTGAACAGCGAGCAGGTCGTATACGAGACCGAGCCGACGCCGGCGTGCGCCTCGTTGACCTTCTTTTCGTTGGCCTTGAGCCAGGCGGTGAACTCCTTGAGGTTGTTGGCCGGGATCGTCTTGCGCGACACGACGACGATGGGCGTGCCCGAGGCGATGCCGATCGGTGCGAAATCCTTGACCGGGTCGTACTTGAGCTTCGGATAGACCGCCTTGGCGGCGCCGTGGGTCCCCATGTGGCCCATCATGATCGTGTAGCCGTCGTTCTTCGACTGGGCGCCGCGGGTGATGCCCGTGGTGCCGCCCGCGCCGGCGATGTTTTCGATGACGATCTGCTGACCCAGCGACTGGGACATGTATTCGCCGGCGATGCGCGCGACGACGTCGGTCGGGCCGCCTGCGGCGAACGGCACGATCATGGTGATGGGACGCGTCGGATAATCCGCCGCCTGGGCCGGCGCGATGCCGAGCAGTGCGAAAAATGCAAAAAGAATTTTCTTCATTGTGTTCTCCATAGCTTGGGGCAAACGCGTAAATCCGGACCCGGGACGAGCCCGAGAAGTTACAAGAGGCGATTTTACTCCTGGAAGGCTTCCTCCCGGCTCTTTCGGATGGCCGGCAGCACCGCCACCACCACCACCATGACGGTCAGGAACAGAAGCCCCGCCGACACCGGGTTTTCGACGAAGGTCGCGAAATCGCCGCGCGACATGACCATGGCCTGCCGGAACTTTTCTTCCATGAGCTTGCCGAGGACGAAGCCGAGCAGCAAGGGCGCCGGTTCGAAGCCGAACTTGTACAAAGCGTAACCGACAAATCCGAAGAACGCCGTCAGAATCACGTCGTTCGGGCTGTTGTTCACCGAATAGATGCCGATGCAGCAGAAGATCAGGATGGCCGGGAACATCAGGTGGTAGGGCACCCGCAGCAGCCTGACCCATAACGGAATGAGCGGCATGTTGATGATCAGCAGCAGCGCATTGCCGATCCACCTGCTGGCGATCATGCCCCAGAACAGTTCCGGGCTCTTGGTCATCACCTGGGGGCCGGGAATGATGCCGTGAATGGTCATCGCGCCGACCATCAGCGCCATCACCGCGTTGGGCGGAATGCCGAGGGTCAGCAGCGGAATGAAGGCCGTCTGGGCGCCTGCGTTGTTGGCCGATTCCGGGCCGGCCACGCCTTCGATGGCGCCGTGGCCGAAGCGCCCGGGGTCCTTCGCCAGCTTCTTTTCCAGCACATAGGAGGCGAAGGGCCCGAGCACCGCGCCGTTGCCGGGCAGGATGCCGAGGATGCCGCCGACCAGCGTGCCGCGCAGCACCGGCTTGACGCACTGGCGGGCGTCTTCCCTGCTCGGCAGCATGCGGCCGATACGGGCCTTGGTGACGTCGCGCACTTCGGGGTTTTCCAGGTTGCGCAGGATTTCGGCGAAGCCGAACAGGCCCATCGCCAGCACCGCGAAGTCGATGCCGTCGACGATGTTGGGCAGGCCGAAGGTCAGCCGTTCCTCGCCGGTTTCGAGGTCGGTGCCGATGGTGGACAGCAACAGGCCGATCAGGATCATGGCGAAGGCCGGCAGCAGCGGCCCGCGCGCCAGCACGATGGCAAAGGCAAGGCCCAGCACCATCAGCGAGAAATAATCGGCCGGGCCGAACAGCAGCGCGAGCTTGGTCAGCGGCACGGCCAGCGCGGCGACGGTCAGGGTGGCGACCGAGCCGGCGAAGAACGAGCCCAGCGCCGCGACGCCAAGCGCCACCCCGGCGCGGCCGTGACGAGCCATCTGGTGGCCGTCCAGCGTGGTGACGACCGCCGTCGCCTCGCCCGGGATGTTGACCAGGATCGCCGTGGTCGAGCCGCCGTACTGCGCGCCGTAATAGATGCCGGCCAGCATGATCAGCGCGCCCGTGGGGTCGAGCTTGAAGGTGAGCGGCAGCAGCATGGCTATGGTGGCGATCGGCCCGACGCCGGGAAGCACGCCGATCAGCGTGCCGATCAGGACACCGGCGAAGCACAGCAGGAGATTCTGCCACGACAGCGCGACCGAGAAGCCGGTTCCGAGATTGGCGAAGATATCCAGCATGGCCGCGTCGCC
>CAXRES010000029.1:0-3669 GCA_964229575.1 Alphaproteobacteria bacterium | reverse complement strand
TCAGGCGACCGCGGCGGAGGAGGCCTTGCGCGACTTGCCGTTTTCGGCGGCGCGGTCTTCCGACGGGTCGCGCAGCACATAGCCGCGTCCCCAGACGGTTTCGATGTAGTTTTCCCCGCCGGTGCCGTTGGCGAGCTTTTTTCTCAGCTTGCAGATGAAAACGTCGATGATCTTGAGTTCGGGCTCATCCATGCCGCCGTAAAGATGGTTGAGGAACATTTCCTTGGTCAGCGTGGTGCCCTTGCGCAGGGAGAGAAGTTCCAGGATGCCGTATTCCTTGCCCGTCAGATGAAGGGGTTGGCCATCGACCTCGACCGTGCGCGTGTCGAGGTTCACCACCAGCTTGCCCGTACGGATGATTGATTCGGAATGGCCTTTGGAGCGGCGGATGATGGCGTGAATGCGGGCGATCAGTTCGGATTTGTCGAATGGCTTGGTCAGATAATCGTCGGCGCCGAAGCCGAGCCCCTTGACCTTGTTATCCGGCTCGTTGAGGCCGGAAAGAATCAGCACCGGGGTGCTGATCCGGGCGGAACGCAGGCGTCTCAGGACTTCGTAGCCGTCGATATCGGGCAGCATCAGGTCGAGGACGATAAGGTCGTAGTCATAGAGCTTGCCGATTTCCAGGCCGTCTTCGCCGAGATCCGTGCAATCGACCACGAAACCCTCGGATTTGAGCATGAGTTCGATGCTCTTGGCGGTGGAAGAATCGTCTTCGACGAGCAGGATGCGCATTGAGGTTCTCCACGGTATCCCGCTGCTGACAGGCGGGTGCATCAGTCTGATTTTTTGGCCGGCGGGCCGTTTCAAGCTTGGTTAACCATATGGTTCATTATGGTTGCCAGCAAGTTAACAAAATCTTTAACGAACCTTTGAATTTACGATTTTTTTGCCGTACCCCGGCCAGAGGGGGCCGTTGGGCCGGAGAGCGGAAAGCCAGAGGGCGAACCAGGCGGCCGGCGCCGTTTCATGAGGGGGCGGGATCGGCGCCCCGGTGGCGGGCGGCCTGTCCAAGGTCGGGCCGGGGCCGTCGCCGCGGACCTTTTTTACGCAAAGTTAAGCACTCTGGCGCATTATGAACTTGCGGCACCTTCGTGGCCTGACGTTGGAATTTCAGTATTTTTCACCCCTGAGGCATCTTTGGCCCAGATTTTCTCCGCAGTCCGTTCAACCCTCCGCCAGCTCCCCGAACACCACCTTTATGGCCGTGTCACGGCCGTGCAAGGCATGCTGATCGAAGTCGGCGGAGTCCAGCGCCGTCTGATGGTGGGGGACCACTGCCTCGTCCAGCGCCGTCAGGGCGACCCGCTGCGCTGCGAAGTGGTCGGGTTCCGTGAGGGCCGGGCGCTTTTGTTGCCGTTTGGTTCTCTTGAAGGGATCGGGCTCGGCTGCAAGGCCGAGGTCGAAAGCCAGGAACCGGCCATTCGTCCGACGCCGGCCTGGCTTGGCCGGGTGATCAATGCGCTGGGCCGTCCGGTGGACGGCAAGGGCCCCCTGAAGGAAGGGGACCAGCCCTACCCCCTGCGCGCGGCGCCTCCCGCCGCCCATACCCGCAGGCGCGTGGCCGGCAAGGTCGATCTCGGCGTGCGGGCGCTCAATACCTTTCTTACCTGCTGCCGCGGTCAGCGCATGGGCATTTTCGCGGGTTCGGGCGTCGGAAAGTCCGTGCTGCTCGGCATGATTTCCCGTTTCACCGCCGCCCAGATCAATGTCATCGGACTGATCGGCGAGCGCGGCCGCGAGGTGCAGGAATTCATCGAAGACAACCTCGGACCCGAAGGCCTCGCAAAGAGCGTGGTCGTCGTCGCGACATCGGACGAGCCGCCGCTGATGCGACGCCAGGCGGCGTATACCACGATGGCGCTGGCGGAATATTTCCGCGACTGGGGCAATGATGTTCTTTGCATCATCGACAGCGTCACGCGCTTCGCCATGGCGCAGCGCGAGATCGGCCTGTCTGCGGGCGAGCCGCCGACCAGCAAGGGCTATACGCCGACCGTTTTTTCCGAACTGCCCAAGCTCATGGAGCGAGCCGGGCCCGGGGCGGGCGAGGGGACGATCACGGGGTTGTTCTCCGTTCTGGTCGAGGGCGATGACCACAACGAGCCGATAGCCGACGCTCTGCGCGGAATTCTCGATGGCCATATCGTACTCGACCGGGCGATCGCCGAGCGTGGCCGCTATCCCGCCATCAACATCGTCCGCAGCCTTTCGCGTTCGATGCCTGACTGCAACAGCGACGAGGAAAATGAAATCGTCGTCCGGGCGCGCAAGATCATCTCCATCTACGAGGACATGGCGGAGATGATCCGCCTCGGCGCCTATCGTCCCGGCAGCGATGCCGGCGTCGATCGGGCTATCTCGCTTTATCCCAAGCTCGATGCCTTTCTCGCCCAGGACCGCTCGGAACGAAGCAGCCTGGAGGAGGGATATCTGGAGCTCGCCAGGATTTTCCTCGGTGACAACGGATGAAGGGACTCGACAGCATTATCCGCCTGCATGAATGGCGGCTCGACGAAAAGCGCCGGAAGGTCGCAGACCTGGAGCGGTTCGCCCAGCGCCTGCATGAGCAGATCGCCGGCCTCCAGGAAGAAGTGCGCAAGGAGCAGGGGATCGCTTCCGGCGACCCCGTGGCGGCACGCGGGTACGGTCAATTCGCTCATGGCGTCATCCAGCGTCGCGAAAAACTCATCAAGTCCCTGGCCGAGGTCGAGCAGGAAATGGCGCGTGCCCTCGATGAGGTCGCGGCCGCTTTCCGGGAATTCAAGAAGGTCGATCTGATCCGGGAACGCCAGAAGGAACGCGCGGTGGTGCTGGACAAGCGCCGCCAGCAGAGCGAACTCGACGAAGCCGGGCTCGGAATATATCGCCGTCGCAACTCGCCCTGACGAATTTCCCCGAACCGCCTGCCCTTTGGGCCGGTGCGATGCTCAGACGATGATGGCGGTGGATTGGGCCGTGGCCGCGGCAGGGGCGCCGCCCGCCGGGTTGAACGGAGTCAAGATTTCCGTTTGGAACCGAATCGTGCCGGCAAGATTTCCGGTGTTCAGCGCGTCCTGGAAGATATCGCGAATACCGTCGCGAACGGTGAGCGAGAGTTCGCGGGCGCTGCGTACGGCGAGATCGAACTGGCGGGTTCGCACGAGTCCTTCAAGACGAAAAAGGCCGACGCGGCTCAATTCGGCCTCGACGACGAAATGGGTTGCATCGCCGTCTGAATCGTCGGCCCCCGGACCTTTCCTGCGGCGATAATGGACCCGAGCCAGGTCGACATGGCTGCCCACGCCGAAGGGAACGACGAAAGCGTGCCAGCCTGTCGCCTGCCCCTCCGCGGTGTGCCGGCTCATCGCCGCAAATTCGTCGGCAAGCTGACCGACCAGCAGGCTGCGCCCCGACTGCGCGAGGTCTTCGGCATGGTGCTGGCCAAGCCAAGACATCACGTCGCCGGACCGAAGCGCCGACATGAAAAACAGCATCGTCGAAGCCATGCGCGAGCCCGGTTCGGCCATCAACGCCGGTTGCGCAGGTGTGCCCTCTCCGCCAGACGACTGGACTGCGGCGATCGCTTCCTTGAGGGACGCCCAGTTGCTGCCGATGCGCAGGAATTCCAGGGGATCGGCGGCGGCATGACCCGTCGCCATTGCTTTCGGCCCTGCCGCCAGAATTTCA
>CAXRES010000028.1:0-6896 GCA_964229575.1 Alphaproteobacteria bacterium | reverse complement strand
CATGTGGATCGCACGGTCTTCGTTGTCCGCTGGGTCAAGACGGCGCGCCAGAACGTGTTGATGGCGGTCAAACAGGCGGTGGAGGCGGGCGCTTCGGTTGCCGGGATGATCCTGACCCAGGTCGATTTGCGCAAGCAGACGCAGTATGATTCGGCCGATTCGGGCTATTATCAGTATCATCACTACTACACCAACGAATGACGCGCGGCCGGTCCGGCGGCGTGCAAGAGCGACGAACGGGCATGTCCGACACGGCCGATCAGGATAAAGCCGGAGAACGCCGGGGACCGCGCTGGCGACTGGCCTGCTCGGCGGCGATCGTCGGTCTCGTGAGCTTGCTGCTCGGCCTGCCGCAGTTGGTCGCGGGCTTTCATCTCAATCCCTATGACAGCGTGTTGACGGAACTGGCGCAGGGAAAGCCGGTGCCGCCGTCGCTGATCGAGCGCACCGCGGCAAGCCGTGAAGCCTCCCTCGGCTGGCTCAGGGGCGGGACCCAGATGAGCGAGCTTGCCACCCTCCGCGTGACGACCCTGGCGACGTTGCCGGTGTTCAGTCCCGAGCGGCGGCGTCTGGCTGCCGAGGCGGTCGATTTTCAGGCCGGTGCGCTGGCGCTCGCGCCGGGCGATGGCTACGGCTGGACCCGGTATCTGCAGACGCTTGCGATATCGGCCGCACCGGTCGCAGACGTCGAAAAGGTGCTGGATGAAGCCATAAGCCGGGCGAGAACGGACCCGGCGCTCGTTCTCGTACGCTTGCGGGTCGCCGCGCTCTACTGGCGGGGCCTGAGCGCGGCCATGCGCGAAAGGCTTGCCGGCCAGATCATCCTCGCCGCCACATGGTCACCCACCGCGCTCGCGCGGATAGCGCGGGCCCGGCAACTCGATGACGTTTTCGCCGCGATCCTCGCCACGAATCCGATCGCGCTCGCCCGCTACAACTACGTCCGCACGCGAATAGGCCCCGTCGGGGGCTGAGGTTCCCGTGTCCAGTCGAGGCCGGGCTCCGGCTCGGCTCCCGCGCCGAGCCTTTCTCCGGCCTTGAACGACTGGGCATAGGCGACGCCGGCGACGGCGAGATAGGTCGCCGCGACGGCGGGAATTTCCAGAGAAAAATCCACCATGGCATGGGCGGCGACCAGCGCTGTCGCCCCGGCGCCGACCGCCGGGATCAGGTCGTTGCGTCGGCGCCTGGCGGTGCCGCGCAGGCATACGGCCATGACCAGGGCCCCCATCGCCAGCATGATGAACAGCGCGGGCAGGCCATGTTCCAGTCCGAACTCCAGATAAGTGTTGTGGGCATGATCGTAGATGGCGGTGGAAGCGCCCATCGATTCGGGGCGCACGGAATGGAACAGGCCCTCGAAGCTGCCGCCGCCGGTGCCCAGCAGCGGGCGTTCCGCGATCAGTTCCACGGTGCCCTTGAACGCGGCAATCCGCCCGCTGGCATGGCGCGAGGCCAGTTCCAGCCGCTCGGCCAGGCGGTCGCCCGTGAACGCCAGCGCGCCGGTCGCCACGACCAGCAGGATCAGGCCGAAGCGCATGACGCGTGCGCCTGACACCCACTGGGACCGGGCCGCGTAAAGCAGGAATACCGCGAGCCCGATCGCCACCGACACCATGGCCCCGCGTGAAGCGGTGAAGATCAGGGCGAGGCCGAGCGTTCCAAGAAGCCCCAGGATCAGGTAGAGGCGGAAATCGACCGCTTCCGACAGACGCACCAACCCTTCGATGCTGCGCATGCTGAATCCCGCCGAAATGCGCCGCAGTTCCTCGACCAGGAATCCGAAGCCGACGACAATGGCGATGCCGGCGTAGGTTGCGAAATGGTTGCGGTTGACGAAGGTGGCGCTCAGGTATTCGGGGAAGGCCCAGCGCGGGAACCACAACACCGTCTTGTTGCCGGTGAAATACACGGTGAGGCCATAGAGCGCATTGAGGCTCGCGGCAAACAGGATCGCCCACAGGATGATCCGCGCCCGTCGGTCACGCGCCGCGAATTGCATGCTCAACCAGAAGATGCCGCCATAGGCCGCAAACTTCGCGGCTTCACCGGCTGCGCCCGCGCGGTCGACGGCGATCGCTCCGGCCAGCGGTATTTCCAGCACGCGGCTCGCCTCGGCCCAGAGCGGATGGTGAAGAAAAGCGGGAACCAGCGGCGACGCCTGCACCAGCATCCAGGCCAGGACGACGAGGTAGCCGATCGCCAGCACACGATAGCGCGCCCAGGCAAGGCCCAGCGTATCGGGCCGGAAGGCGACGACGACCGCCATCGCCAGCAGCATCAGGCCAATGATGACGGCGAGCAACCCCCACGCCCACATCCGGTTGGAACCGAAGGGTATCGCGATGAGCGCCAGCACCGCGATCAGCATGCCGAACACAATGCGGGGGATCATGAGCGTGTTTCCGTCAAGATTGGTGGGCTCTCAATACGCATTGCGGTGGACGAAGCCGAAAATCACGGTCATGACCAGAATCTTGAAGTCCAGCCACAGGGACCAGTGATTGATGTAGTAAAGGTCATGTTCGACGCGCGCGCGCAACTTGTCGAGCGTGTCGGTCTCGCCGCGCAACCCGTTGACCTGCGCCCAGCCGGTCATGCCGGGCTTGACGCGGTGGCGTGCCAGATAGCCGTCGAGCAACCGCGCGTACTCCTCGTTGTGGGCCAGCGCGTGTGGGCGCGGGCCAACCAGCGACATTTCGCCGCGAATCACGTTGAACAATTGCGGCAACTCGTCGAGGCTGGTGCGCCGGAGGAACCTGCCCACCGCCGTGACCCGCGGATCGTCGCGCCGCGCCTGGGGCACTTCGCTCTCGGCGTCGTCGCGCCGCTCGTCGGCGGCCATGTACATCGTACGGAACTTGAACAGCGTGAAAGGATTGTTGTTGAAGCCGAGCCGGCGCTGGCGGAACAGCACGGGGCCGGGCGAAGACGCGCGCACCAGCACGGCGATCACCGCCATCAGCGGCGAGATCAGCACGAGGATGATCGTGGCGAAAACGACGTCCTCTAGACGCTTGGTCACCCGGCGCCAGATCGACAGCGGCCTGTGGTGCACGTCGAACAGCGCCACCGCCCCCACGGACGACGTGCCGAGCACGGGGAAGGGCAGCTTCGTGACGTTGGGCGCGTAACGCACCTCTATCGACATGGTGCCAAGTTCGTGCATGACGCGGGCGATCGCCTCGTTGCTCATGCCGGGGCCCGATACCACCACCTCGTCGATTTCGCCGCGCTTGATGGCGGCCAGCAGACCCGGCAGAGTCTCCGGCGCGTAGGCGCCAACAATCGCAAGATCGCGCGTATGGGCCGAGGCGTCTTCCAGCGCCGCGCGCAATGCTTCCACCTTTTCGCCGCTGCCGACCAGCGCGACGCGGCGCTTGAGCTTGCCCTCGGCGCGCCACCGCTCGATCCGGCTTATCGCGACCGCGCGCGCGACGATCAGTCCCGCCGACACGGTCAGGAACCATGTCGCCGCCCACAGGCGCGAAAAGGTGTCCGAAGTCTTGGTGAAATATGCGAGCACGATCAAAATCGTCACGACCGTGACCCAGGCGACGGTGACCCGGCCGTACTGGCCCGGCAGGCGCGCGAACAGCGTGTCGTCGTAGAGTCCGAAGGCCTGTGCCGCGTTGGCGATGCTGAACGCGCCCAGCGCGATGGCGAGCGCGTAATGGGCGGGCAGGTCTTCGATGTCGTTCCGCAGCCAGAAGGCGAAAATGCCCGCGCCGAGGACGATCGCGACGTCGACGAGCCGCAAAAGACCGATCATCAGGCCGCCGCGTTCGGCCGGGCTGAAAGAGCTGTGCCAGAGCATGGTGCCCCGTGTCCTCCCCCCTAGCTTTCGGGGTAGACCATCCTTAACACATTACCGGTTGAGGCAGAAGGACAGCCCCACCCGCCGGGCGGGTCAGATCGTCCGCTCACCCCTTGCGGTGCAGCCACCAGTGGGTTTCGTTGACAGAATAGATGGGTTGATAGTGGTGAATGACGCCCGCCGGCACGGCGGCGCGAATCTGATTGTCGAGTACATATTTCTCGCCGTTCAAATCGACCACCAGGATGGCGTGGGCGACGCGCAGGTTGAGGTCCCTGAGCACGACGATCCGCATCTGGTCGTTGCTGAAGCCGAGCGCCCGCAGGGACATGAACTTGGCGATGGCGTAGTCCTCGCAATCGCCGTCCTTGCGGAAGAACTGGTAAGGGCTGGCCCAGTAGTCCTCGATCCCCCAGTTGACCATATCGAGGATATAGCGCGCGCGATTATGGAAGGCGTTGACCTCGCGCAGCTTGCGCTCCGGCGTGCTGCCGGCGACCGACTGCAGGAAGGCCAGCCAGTCCTCGACTGGACATTCGGTGAACAGGCCGGGCGAACAGGGCTGGCGCGGCGTCCGGCTTTCGGTGAAATAACGCTCCAGCGCGCCGCGCCACTTGGGAAACGGCGCCATGTTGTTCGAACGGATGGTCAGCGTATTGAATACGTCCGGGCCCTGGTCGACCATGTCGGCCCTGGCTCCGGCTGCGGCAAGACAAAGCGCCGCCGTCGCGGCGATGCAAAACGTCGCCGTCCGCAGAAGAGGGCGCAGGGCTCGCATCGTCGCCGTGTTCGGGCGGACGGTGGGCAGGCTGGCAACGGTCAGGGTCGTCTCGTTCATTTCTGCGCCGCGGCTCCTCAATGCCCGGTTGTGCCGGATGACTATAACCCCTAAAATTTTAATAACATCTCAATCTGGCGGGGCTAGTCTGGCGGGACACTGCGTGGACCATGCCGGGCGCCATGCGGGGCGCGCCGCCCGGGCCGGAGCAAGAGCGTGAGCCAGCCAACGTGAGCGAGCCAACGTGAGCCAGCCGACGTGACCCAGAAAGACGACAGCGAAATCCCGATGCCGGGCGACGGGCCCGCGTCGGCGTCGCCGCGAACCGTTGCCGGCATCTTCGGCACTTTCGTAGTTATCGCTGCGCTGCTCGCGGCGGCTGTTGGCGGCGTATTCAGCTTCATCAACGAAGAGCGCGCGCGCGAACTGCGCGCCTGGCAGACCCGTCTCGCCATCGTTGCCGATTCGCGTGCCGGCGCGGTTTCCCGGTGGTTTTCCGAACGCGTCGTGACCGAGCTTTCCGATCTCGCGGCCAACGAAAGCCTGCAAATCTACATGACCGAATTGGCGCTGGCCCAGGGCGCGCGGGCCGGCGTCACCGGCGAGCCGGCCCAGGCCGGCTACCTGCGCAACCTGCTGGTGGTGACTGCGGAGCGCGCCGGGTTTTCCGCGCCGTCTGCGGGGCCTGAAGTCGCCGCCAACGTGCGCCGCGTCGGCATAGCCGGGATCGGACTCTACGACATGTCCGGTCGTCCGCTCGCGGCGACGCCGGCAATGGCGCCGCTCGACGGCGCACTTGGAACCTTCTTCGGCACGCTTTCGCGCGGCTCGGCGCGACTGCTCGATCTCTACCGCGCCGAACCGGGTGGGGCGACCATCGGTTACGCCGCGCCGGTCTACCGCTTGCAAGGCAGCGGCCAGCCGAACGAGCAGGTCGGCTGGGTCATCGGCATCAAGCCGGTGGCCCGCGAGCTGTTTCCGTTGCTGGCGCAGCCCGGCGAGATCAACAAGACGGCGGAAAACCTTGTCGTCCGCCATCGCGCGCCGCTCATCGAATACCTGACGCCGCTTGCCGACGGTTCGGCGCCGCTGGCGCGATCCTTTGCCGACAACACGCCCGGCCTCGTCACTGCCGCGGCCGTGGCGCGCCCCGGCGCTTTCGTTTCCGGGCGCGACTACCGCGAGCGTGAAGTCATCGCCGTTTCGCGCCCCGTCGCCGGCCTGCCCTGGCTGCTGGTCAGCAAGATCGACCGCGCCGAAGCGCTCGGCGACACCGATGCGCGGCTCAACCGCCTCATGATCATCAGCCTGCTGGCCGTGGCGCTGCTGGCCGTGCTGCTGGTCGCGCTGTGGCGTCACGGCGCTTCGCGCCGGGCAAGCGACGCGGCGCGGCGCTATGCCGAAATCGCGCGACGCTTCGATGCGCGCGGCCGCTTGCTCAGGCTGGTGACCGACAGCCAGCCCAGCGCCATCTACATCGTCGACGGCGACGGCCTTGTCGGCTTCGCCAACCAGGAGGCGGCGCGCCGCGCCGGCGTGAGCCCCGCCGACATGGCCGGCAAGGGACTTGCCGCGCTGTTCGGGCCGATCGCCGCGCGGGCGCGGCTCGGTCTCAACCGCCGGGCGATCGAAAGCGGCACGCGTGCCGTCGAAACCCATCAGGAAGACGACGGTCGCGTCATCCAGGCCGTGCATGTGCCGCTGCCCATCGAAGACCCCGGCGGGAAGCCGTCGGTGCTGGTCGTCGAGAGCGACGTGACGGAGACCGTGACCGAACGCGCGCGGCGCGAACGCACGCTCAACCATCTGGTGGGGACGCTGATGGCCGTCGTCGACAAGCGCGATCCTTATTCGGGCCACCAGTCCGAGCGGACTTCGGCGCTCGCCGGCGCCATCGCCCGTGAAATGCAGCTCGACCCCGTGACGGTGCGCACCGTCGAAATCGCCGGGTCGGTGATGAACCTCGGCAAGATCCTTGTGCCGGCGGAGGTGCTGACGCGCACCGGCGGCCTCAGCGCCGACGAAATCCAGCTGGTGCGCGGATCGCTGCAGGCTTCGGCCGATCTGCTGGCCAATATCGAGTTCGACGGCCCCGTCGTCGAGACGCTGCGCCAGATCCAGGAACGCTGGGACGGCAGCGGCGAGCCCCTGGGCCTCAAGGGCGAGGACATTCTCCTGCCGGCGCGCATCGTCGCCGTGGCCAACGCCTTTGTCGCCATGGTCAGTCCGCGCGCCTGGCGCGTCGGGTCGTCGGTCGACTACGCCATGGCCCAGCTCATGGCGGGCGTGCACAAGGCTTTC
>CAXRES010000027.1:0-4218 GCA_964229575.1 Alphaproteobacteria bacterium | reverse complement strand
GGCCGGCCAGCGCGCGCGCCGGTTCGGCCCAGGCGGCGTCAGCCGCCGTTGTAGCGGGGGCGGCGTCAGCCGCCGTTGTAGCGGGGGCGGCGTCAGCCGCCTGTTCGCCGCCGAAGGGCGCGGCCAGCGCGGCCAGCGCCGCTTCCTTGCGTTCGGTCGAGAGCGCCGGGTGATCGGCGACGGTGCGCGCTGCCGTGAGAAAGCGAAACAGGATGCCGAGATCGGCCCGCGCCGCATCGTCGAGCAGCGACCATGCGACGCTCGCCCGCCACGGTTCGGCGGCGGCGTCGGCAAGGTGCGGGGCGGCGGCGGGTTGTTCGCTCATGTGGCTCCATGCGATCTGGCCACGCGATTGGCCATGCGATTTGACGGGCGGCGCCGTGCGGAGGTGATTATATTGCCGGCCCATGAGCGCGAACAGCGATCAAATGAGGAGGCGCGCGAACAGCGATCAGACTTCCGTGGCGGCGACTGCGGCCTGCGCCGAGATTGCCGCGCGCCACGACCGGGAGCGGTGGCTTGCCGCCGGGCTTGCCCCGGCCGCCCTGCGAAGCGGTCTTGCAGTACTCATCGCCTTCAACAGCGAAGTGGCGCGCACCCGCGACCTGGTGAGCGAGCCCATGCTCGGCCAGATCCGGCTGCAATGGTGGCGCGAAACCATCGAGGCCGCGGCGCGGGGCGCGCCGCGCGAACATCCCGTGGCCGAAGGCGTGGCGCAGCTTCTGGCTTCGGGCCGGGTGGAGGCGGCGCAACTGTCGGCGCTGATCGACGCGCGCGAAAAGGACCTTGACCCCGACGGGATCGCCACGCTTGAGGAGTTTTTAGCCTACGCGGATGCCACGGCGGGCGCGTTCAACCGCGCCGCCCTTGCCGTTCTTGGCGCGACCGACGCCGTGACGGCGCGGGCAAGCGATCACGTCGCGCGGGCCGTTGCCGTCGCCGGGCAATTGCGGTCGGTCGCCGCCAACGCGGTGCGCGGGCGGGTGCTGCTGCCGCGCGCCTTCCTCGGCGGGCACGGCGTCAGCGCGGCGGCGATGATCGCCGGGCGGCCGGGGCCGGGGCTTGCTACGGCGGCGCGCGAACTGGCCGATCTGGCGCGCAATGAGCTTGCCGCCGCGCGGGCGCTGCGTGCAGACGTTTGGCCCTCAGCCCTGCCGGTGCTGGTCGCGGCGCGTTTTGCCGAACGGCATTTCGCCCGGCTGGAAAAGGCCCGATACGATGTCTTTTCGGAGAATCTCGAACCGCCGCCCGTGGCCCTGCCGCTTGCCCTGGCGGCGGCCATGCTGACGCGCCGCTGGTGAGGTTCAGTCGGGCAGCAGCAGGCTGCCGTCGTCGGCCAGCGCGAAGCCGGTGTTGTGCGCGACTTCCCACAGGAAACCGTCGGGATCGGCGAAATAGCCGGAATAGCCGCCCCAGAACGCCTGCTGGGCCGGCTTGACGATGGTGCCGCCCGCCGCCCTGGCGTCGGCCAGAACCTGATCCACTTCATCGGCGGTGCGCGTGTTGTAGCCGAGCGCCACCGGCGGGTGGCCGCCGGTCGCGGGCTCGGCGACGCCGGCATCGGCGGCCAGATCGCCGCGCGGGAACAGCGCCACGGCGAGCGGGCCGATCTGGTAGAACACGACGCCCTGGGCCTGGGCGACGGATCGCTTCCAGCCCATGCGGTCGTAGAAGGCGGCCGCGCGATCGAGATCGGCGACGCCAAGCGTGATCAGGCTGATGCGCTGTTCCATTTCGTCGCCCTCTATTCTGCCGCGCTGAGGTTTCCGCCGCGCCCTGCCAGCCAGCGCGCGAAGTCGGCCCGCGCGCGGGCGCTGTAGGCCTCGCGCCGCGACTTGCCCTTGATCGGCCGGCCGCGGGCGTCAAGTGCCTCGATCTCGGGAAACAGGCCGAAGTTGGCGTTCATCGGCTGGAAGGTTGCGGCGTCGGCATTGCCGGTGATGTGCGCGAGCAGCGCGCCCGTCGACGTGGTGGCGGGCGGCGGGGCGAAGGTTTCATTCAGGGCCTGTGCGGCGGCGAAATGCCCGGCGAGGATGCCCATCGCCGCCGATTCGACGTAGCCCTCGACCCCGGTGATCTGTCCGGCGAAGCGCAGGCGGGGATCGGCTTTCAGGCGAAGCTGATGATCGAGCAGGCGCGGCGAATTGAGGAAGGTGTTGCGGTGGATGCCGCCCAGTCGCGCGAACTGCGCGTTGGCAAGTCCCGGGATCATGCGGAAGATGCGCGTCTGTTCGCCATGCTTCAGCTTGGTCTGGAAGCCGACCATGTTGTAGAGCGTGCCGAGTGCGTTGTCCTGGCGCAGTTGCACCACGGCGAAGGGCCGCCGTCCGCTGCGCGGATCGGTCAGCCCGACCGGCTTCATCGGCCCGTAGGCGAGCGTCATTTCTCCGCGTTCGGCCATCACCTCGATCGGCAGGCAGCCCTCGAAATACGGCGTGTCCTTTTCCCAGTCCTTGAACTCGGTCTTTTCGCCGGCGTTCAGCGCGGCGACGAAGGCGAAGTATTCTTCCTTGCCCATCGGGCAGTTGACGTAGGCAGCCTTGTCGCCGGCCGGGCCTTCCTTGTCGTAGCGCGACTGCATCCAGGCGATATCGAAATCGATGCTGTCGCGGTGCACGATAGGCGCGATGGCGTCGAAGAAGGCGAGGGACTCCTCGCCCGTCAGCCTGCCGATGGCATTCGCCAGCGCGGGAGAAGTGAGGGGACCGGTGGCGACGACGACGTTTTCCCATTCGGCGGGCGGCAGGCCGGTGACTTCGCCGCGTGCGAGGGTGATGCGCGGGTGATCGGCGATGGCCTCGGTCACGGCGCGGGCGAAGCCCTCGCGGTCGACGGCGAGCGCGCCGCCGGCCGGCACCTGGTGGGTGTCGGCGGCGCGCATGACGAGCGAACCGAGATCGCGCATTTCGGCGTGCAGCAGGCCGACGGCATTGGTCGCGGCGTCGTCGGACCGAAGCGAGTTGGAGCAGACGAGTTCGGCCAGATCGCCCGTCCTGTGCGCGGGCGTCGCCCTGTCGGGGCGCATTTCGTGCAGCACCACGTCGAGCCCCGCGTTGGCCGCCGCCCATGCGGCTTCCGATCCGGCGAGCCCGCCGCCGATGATATGGATGGGGGATGGATTGGTCATGCGCTGCGCCTGCGCCGGGCGGGGGCGAGAAGGGGCGCCAGGTATTGTCCGGTGTAGCTGCCCTTGGCTGCGGCGACGTCCTCGGGCGTGCCGGTGGCCACCACCTTGCCGCCGCCGTCGCCGCCTTCGGGGCCGAGGTCGATCAGCCAGTCGGCAGTCTTGATGACTTCCAGATTGTGTTCGATCACCACCACGGTGTTGCCCTGGTCGACCAGGCGGTGCAGCACTTCGAGCAGCTTGTTCACGTCCTCGAAGTGCAGGCCGGTGGTCGGTTCGTCGAGGATGTAGAGGGTGCGGCCGGTCGAGCGGCGGGAAAGCTCCTTGGCCAGCTTCACGCGCTGCGCCTCGCCGCCCGAAAGGGTGGTCGCCTGCTGGCCGATATGGATGTAGCCGAGGCCGACTTCGAGCAGCGTTTCGAGCTTGCCGCGGATGGCGGGCACCGCCTTGAACACCTCGATCCCTTCTTCGACCGTCAGGTCGAGAATATCGGCTATCGTCTTGTCGCGATAGCGGATCTCCAGCGTTTCCCGGTTGTAGCGACGGCCCTTGCATTCGTCGCACTGGACGTAAACGTCGGGCAGGAAGTGCATCTCGATCTTGATCACGCCGTCGCCCTGGCAGGCCTCGCAGCGCCCGCCCTTGACGTTGAACGAGAAGCGGCCCGGCTTGTAGCCGCGCGCCTTGGCCTCGGGCAGGCCGGCGAACCAGTCGCGGATCGGCGTGAAGCAGCCGGTGTAGGTCGCGGGGTTCGAGCGCGGCGTGCGGCCGATGGGTGACTGGTCGATGTCGATGATCTTGTCGACGAATTCGAGGCCCTCGATGGCGTCATGCTCGCCCGGATGCAGGCGGGCCCCCATCAGGCGGCGGGCGGCCGCCTTGTAGAGCGTCTCGATCACCAGCGTCGACTTTCCGCCGCCGGAAACGCCGGTCACGCAGGTGAAGGTGCCGAGCGGGATCTCGATATCGACGTTCTTCAGGTTGTTGGCGCGGGCGCCGATCACCTTGATCGACTGGCCTTCGCGGCCGGGGCGGCGATGGCGCGGCACATCGATCTGGCGCATCCCGGTCAGGTACTGGCCGGTGATGCTCTC
>CAXRES010000026.1:0-11143 GCA_964229575.1 Alphaproteobacteria bacterium | reverse complement strand
AGGAACGTTTCGACGCGCTGGCCGCGCGCGAGCAGTTCATCCTGACCATAGCCGACAACGGCTTCGGCAAGCGGTCGTCGGCCTTCGAATACCGGATCACGCGGCGCGGCGGCAAGGGCATCGAACTGATGAAGCTCGGCTCCAGGGATGCGCGCGTCGTCGCCGCCTTCCCGGTGATGGACGAGGACCAGATCGTCATGGTGAGCGACGGCGGGCAACTGATCCGCACGGCGGTCGCCGATATCCGGATTGCCGGCCGTTCGACGCGCGGCGTGACGCTGTTCCGCATCGAAGCGGGCGAGCGCGTCGTCTCCGTCGCGCATCTCGTCGACGTGGGCGAGGGCGAGGAGACCGGCGACGGGAACGGCCACGATTCCGGTAACGGCGCCGATCACGGCCCGAACGGCGGCGGGGGGGCTGTCGATGGCTGAACGCACCGGCGTCTATCCAGGCACTTTCGATCCGATCACGCTCGGCCATCTCGATATCATCCGGCGGGCGCTGCGCGTGGTCGACCGGCTCATCGTCGCGGTCGCCACCAACGACGGTAAAGGGCCGTTGTTCTCGGTCGAGGATCGCGTGGCGATGGTCCAGGGCGATGTGAAGGAGCTGGTCGCCAGGGGGGCCAAGATCGACGTCAGGCCCTTTGACGGGCTGCTCGTCGGTTACGCCGAGGAGCAGGGAGCGAGCCTGATCGTGCGCGGACTTCGCGCCGTTTCCGACTTCGAGTACGAGTTCCAGATGGTCGGCATGAATTCGCGGCTCAAGCCCGATATCGAGACCGTCTTTCTCATGGCGTCCGACCGGCACCAGTTCATTTCCTCGCGATTCGTCAAGGAAATCTGCCGGCTCGGCGGCGATATCAGCCAGTTCGTCACGCCCCCGGTGGCCGAGCGCCTGAAGCGCGGCTTCGGCGCCTAGGACCTTCCGCGCGTAGCCTGGACGCGCTAGAATTTCAAAAATTAAAAACGTATTTCGGGGAGGTTGAAACCATGGCCGGTCGGCTGCGCTATCTCGCATTTCTCAGCAACGATCCCGATGAAATCGCCGGGTTCTACATGCGCCATCTCGGGCTTGAGGAACTGGGCCGCTCGAACCAGGGCGACGTCTCGATCACCGACGGCTACATGAACCTCACCTTCCTCAAGGCGCGCGACGAGCTGATCGAACTCGACCGCAGCATCGGGCTGCATCACGTCGGCCTGCAGGTCGACAACATGGAGCGCGTGACGACGCGCTACAAGGACATCAGGCCGCGCGGCATGATCATCGAGGAAGCGGGCGGCATTCACTTCGGCGAATGCCGCATCCACGACCCGGAAGCCCGGCCGATCACGCTGTCGACCGGCGATTACGGCGTGGGCGGCGAGGAACGTCGCATCCCGCGTGTCGCGCATATCGCCTATAACGCGCTCGATCCCACGACGGTCATGCAGTTCTACGAATCGCTGTTCAATTTCCACGAACTCGATACGTCCTTCGAGCGGCGCCACCAGCAGCGGCTCAACCGTTTCATGGGCGACAGCCGGGTCAATCTCGCGATCCATCCTTTCTACAACGGCGCGCCCGAAGGCCATGAGATGCGCTTCGGCGTCAACCATTTCGGCTTCCTCGTCGCGGACATGGAAGCGAAGCTCGCCGCCATCGCCGCCGAGCGCGGCGAGGTGGCCAAACGTCCGGCAACCCGGCCCTATGCCGAGTACCGGGCGCAGGACGCCGAAGGCAACCGATTCGATCTCAGCTTCAAGAAGGGCTGGGAGGTCGATCTCGGCAACTGGGTCACCGGCTCGGACAAGGTGGCCTGAAGCCGGGGGTATCGGCCCCTCCCGACGGCCGGGTGTATTGCAGGAATCGCGGGCTTTTCTGGGCCGCCGTGGCGTGGTAAACCGGCCGCGCGCCTCGTTCCTCCGCGATGCGGCGCGTTTCGGGGCGCCAAAGGTGGGCCGGTAGCTCAGCGGTAGAGCAGCGGATTTTTAATCCGCGGGCCGCGGGTTCGATTCCCGCCCGGCTCACCATTTCCCGAAAGGGGCCTCGAAAGACCGGTGTCCTTGCGCAGTTACGCCTTCGCCCCAGCTATTGCCATCGCGGTCTTCGTTGCTGCCTTTGCCGCAGGACTCCTGAGTCCGGCCGGATTGGGGGCGGGGTTTCTCCGCGCCCTGCCGGCCGTTCTTTGCGCGGGGCTGCTGGCGTTCGGCCTGGCGTTGCTCTTTGCCCGCCCGCGGTGGCCGGGCGAGGGGAATCCCCGGTCGGTGGCGCTGGCGCTCGTCACAATCGCCGCTCTCGCCCTGCTGTTCGGCGGCGTGCTTGCATCGCTCTGGCGGCTTGGCGTAAGCGGCGATACGACATTTGCCGGCCTGCTGCCGACGTCCGACGGTTCCAACTATTTCGCTGGCGCGCTCGGATTTCTTCACACGGGCGAGCTTTCGCCCTGGACGACGCGGCGACCGCTCTCGCCGTTGCTGCTGGCCGCGCTTCTCGGTTCGGGCGGCGGATCGCTTCGCCTTTCGTTGGCGGCTCTGGCGCTGCTCGGCGGCGCCTCTGTGGCCGCCCTCATCGTCTTTATCGGGCGCCGTCTGGGGGCCTGGGCCGGCGCGATCGCCGCCGCGGTTCTGGTTCCTTTTTACCTGCCGAGCATCGGCACGGCGATGTCGGAACACCTCGGTCTTGCGCTCGGCCTATCGGGGTTCCTTCTGATGTGGCGCGCCGCCGAAGAAAACGGCGCCGCGGCGATGTTCGCTGCCGGGGCCGGATTGATGGCGCTCGGCCTGATGGCGCGCGCCGGAGCCATGTTCGTGCTGCCCGCTCTGCTGGTCTATGCCGGCTGGCGCTACCGCGGCACGGCCCGTTTTTCACTGCGCGCCGCGGCCCTGGCGCTTGCCGCCATGGCGGCCGCCTTTTCGGCGAATGTCTTCGCCGCCGAAGTCTTCGGCTCGCGCGGCGGCCAGGTCATGTCGAATTTTTCCTACACTCTCTATGGACTGGTCAGCGGCGGGCACGACTGGAAGCACGTCTATCGAGACTTTCCGGCGCTTGCCGCCATGTCCGAATCGGCGCAGGCGAAGGAAGTCTACCGCCTGGCGCTCGCCCACCTGGCCCAGCAACCGCTCGATGCCTTGCGCGGGATCCTCCTGCGCTACAACGATTTCGTGTTCAACGCGCGGTGGTTCCGCCTGGACGGCATCGGTGGCCTGCGATACGTGCTGGCCGCGCTTGCGCTCGCCGGGATGGTCCATGTCCTGCGCCATCGCCGCGCGGCCAGCCAAGGCTTCGTTCTGGCAGGCGCCGTCGGAACGCTGCTGTCCGTTCCCTTCGTCGCCGACGGCGGCGTCCGGGTTCACGCGGCGACTTTCGCCTTCAGCGTGTCGCTGGTCATTTTCGGCCTGCATGAACTGGCGGGCCGGTTCCGCCCGGTAGTACCGCGCGAAACCGCGGGCGGCGGCGCGGTCACGGGGACTGCCGCCGTGATCGCCATCGCCGCCGTTGGGGCTCTGTCGGCGGCGCCGTTCCTGGTCGCCCCTTCACGGAGCCCGTCCAGCCCGACCTGCCCCGCGGGCGCCGAGGCGGACATCCTGGCAACCGTCGCCGATGGTTTCGTTACGGTCGCGGACGGGGCCGCCCGCTCGGCGATAGAGGCCGCGAGGGGCAGGAACGTCGAATTGCCGCAGGGCTTTTCCGGCCTCGCCCTGCCGGTTCGCATCGGCATCGGCGTTTCGCTGGTTACGCCGAAAAAGGACGCCGTGTTTCTGGCCATCGCCGCGGACGGTCCGCTGCCGCCCGTCTTCGCGGCCTGCACGGTCGCGCAAGGCGCGTTCCGCCGGGTTTCAGGCCCCTTGCGGATCGATTAATTTTTTTCGAAGACGAAAAAGGCGCGCAGGGCCATCGCCCCCATGACGCAAGCGGGCAGCCGACGTTCCAGCGCAGCGACCGGCGCCACCAGGCCGGCGGGCAGCGACCACGGCTGAAAGCCGCCCGTCATGATGTAGCCGAGGCAGCCGAAGGGCCGGATTTCGACCTTCTTCAGGCGCGGACAGAAGTGCGCGAGCCGGTCGGGCGCCTCATCGAGAACGAGCCTGGGCAGGCGGGCATTGCCGTCCATCGCGGGCTTGTCTGCGCCGAAGGCCGCGCCGAATGGGTCGGCAGGGACGAAACAATCTTCGTGGTGCAGGTATCGGTAGAAGAATTTTCCGAAGGGCCCGGTCCAGGGCTCGCACAGGACCATGCGGCCGCCCGGACGCAGGACACGGGCGATTTCCGCAAGCGCCACGCCTGGGCGGGCGAAGTGATGCAGGCAGTCGACGCCGATAACGGCGGCGAAGCGCCCGTCGGAAAAGGGCAGGTCGTGTACGTCGCAGGTCGTCGCGCCGGACGCCGGATCGATATCGACGGCGACGACCTCGCGTCCGGCGTCATGCAGGAAATTCGTGAGGAATCCCGGCCCGGCCCCGAGTTCGAGCAGCGGCGCGCCGGCGCCGGCCAACGTCAGAAGCGGGGCGAAAATCTCTCCGGTGTAATAACGCCTGAGCGCCGGTTTTGTCCGCCAGCGCTCGCGGTGCAGCGCGATCCAGTGTCCGTCTTCCGTCACTAGAGCGCCTTGAGCTTGCGATAGGCGAAGAGGACCATGCGCAGCAGCAGCCAACCGTGGCGGAAGCGCGAGATGTTGGTCGAGCCGTAGGTGCGGTCCACATAGCGGATCGGCATTTCCGTGACCCGCAGGTTGAGTTTGACGGCGCCGAAAATCAGGTCGAAATCGCCGAAGGGATCGAAGTCGCCGAAATAGGCGCGGTTCCTGGCGATCAGCCGGTAATCGTCGCGGTGCAGAACCTTGGTGCCGCACAACGTGTCGGTGAATCGCTGGTTGAGCAGATAGGTGAAGATCACGGCGAAGATGCGGTTGGCGATGGAATTGAGGAATTGCATCGCGCCTTCGGCGCAAGGGTAGACGAGGCGCGAACCGTTAATGAATTCGCCCTTGCCGGCGGCGATCGCCTCGTAATAGCGCGGCAGCCACTCGGGGGGCATGGTCAGATCGGCGTCGAGGATCATGAGAATGTCGCCGCGCGCCGCCTCGAAGCCCTTGCGCACGGCGTCACCCTTGCCGCGGCCGCTCTGGCGCATGATCTTGATATCGATATCGGGGTAGGCGGCCTTGACGCGCTCGCATTCCGCCCAGGTGCTGTCGGTCGAATTGCTCTCGACGAAAATGAATTCCATGTCGGCGCAGAAGCGGGGCGTGCGGGTGATCGCCGCTTCGATATTTCCCGCCTCGTTGCGGCAGGGAATGACGATCGATGCCGACGGATTGTCGAGACCGGCCACGCGCAGGGAGCGCGCCACGACGTACTGGCGCAGGCACAGGGCATTCAGACCAGGAAGGCTAGCGATGTAGCGATTGACCAGCGTGCCGAGACCGAGCAGCCGGCGCGGCACGAGCTGTTTCATTTCGGAGCGCACGGTTTCGAAACCGGCGAGGTCGAGGAGATTGGAGATGTCCTTGAGGGACATCCAGCTCTGCGGCCCCTGGGGCATCCTGAGGCCGAGCCTTTCCGCCAGCGTGAGAACAGGCTCCCACAGGTGCGAATAGTAGGCGATGAAGATGCGCGTGCGCCGATGGCAGAGCCGATGCAGGCCGGAAAACATCGCCTGGCAGTCCCGCACCATGCCGATGACGTCGGAGATGACGATCGTATCGAACGGGCCGCCGAGGTCGGCAACGAGGTCGGGGTTTTCAAAATCGGCGATCCGGAATTCGAGGTGCGGATACTTAGCGCGCGCAAGCGCGATCATCCGCGGGGAAACATCCACGCCGACGCCGCGCTCGGGCTGGAGGGCGGCGAGCAGCGAGCCGGTGCCGCAGCCCAGTTCCAGCACCCGCCCGCCGGTGCCGGCAAGAAAGGCCATATAGGCGCGGTCCTGTTCATAGAAATAGCGGTTCCTGTCGATCCAGCGGTCGCGCTCGTCGGCCAGGGAATCGAAGCGGGCGGCGATTTCCGCAGCCCCTGTTCCGGGCTTTGCCCTGTATTCGGCATCGTATTCGGCGTCATCCATGACGCGTAGCTATCACAGAATCGGAAATCTGTGTGCCCGAAAATGCCGGGTGATCGGCGCCCGGACTCAGCCCTGCGTGACGTAGGTACGCAGCGCCGCGGCTTCCTGTTCGATTTCCTCGACGCGCACGCGCACGATATCGCCGATGGAAACCAGCCCCACCATCGCGCCTTCGTCGCACACCGGCAGGTGCCGGAAGCGTCCCGCGGTCATGACGGCCATCAGGCCGGCCGCGGGATCGGAGGGCTTGCAGGTGGTCACGTCGCGCGTCATCACATCGCAGGCGCGCAGCGACAGGGTTTCTGACCCCTTTTCCGCGATCGTGCGGATGATGTCGCGTTCCGACAGGATGCCTTGGACGCGCACGCGGTCGGAACTGATGACGACGGCGCCGATGCGCGCCGAGCGGAGCAGCTTGCAGATATCTTCAATAGGGGTTTCGGGACGCGCGGTGACGACGTTGGCGCCCTTGTGCTGAAGAATGGTGGCGACGTTCATGGTCTCCTCCATCGGGTTGGCACGTCCGGCATTCATAGCAGATTGCGCGCCAGGGTGGGAGCGCGGTGTGAAGGAAAGGCGGGTTTGGCCGGAATTTCAGGCTGCGACGCGGCCGGGGCGGGTGACGATGAACAGGGCGATCGGGATCAGGCATCCGGCGACGATATAGGGCACGAACCACGGCGTCTTGGCCGCGAACGTCACGATCAGCCAGCTGATCGTCATCATGCCGACGGCGAGAATCTTGGCGCGATTGGGAATTACGCGGTGCGCGTGCCAGTCGCGCAGCGGACGGCCGAAGCGGGGATGATCGTAGAGCCAGCGATGAAAACGCACCGAACTCCTGGAAAACGCCCATAGCGCCATCAGCAGGAACACGGTGGTCGGCATGACCGGCAGGAACATGCCGGCGACGCCAAGGCCGACGTTGAGGAACCCGAAGGCCATCAAGGCATAGCGCACCGGCGCGCAGACGTGCGGCACGACGCTTTCGGCCGAAGCCGCGGCGGTGGCGTCGGTCGGGGCGGAGCAGATCGGGGCGAGAATCGAATGATCGGCGGTCATGGCGCCATCATGCGCCATTCCCGTAAATGCCTAGTTAATAGGATTTAGGATCGGGATTTTTCCGTCGCGGCAAGGGCTTGGTGGCGCACCTGGCCCAGGAACTGTTCCGCCGAGCGCGGCATCACGGTCACCATGAATTCGGCCGCCGGGGCATGGGCGGCGGCGATGGCGCGCGCCGCGTCGGCACTGTCGGCGGTCACGGTGAGAAGCGACATCCGGACGCTGCCGTCGGCGCCGGCATAGACGAATTGCGCGGTCCACTGTTGCGGCTTGGCCTGTTCGGCGACGGCGGTCTCAGCCGCGGCGAGCGCTGTCGCCTTGGCGCGGGAGCGCGGCCTTGCGGCTGGCGTGGCGACCGCTTTGCCCTTGCCGCGTCCTTGCGTCTTGCGGACGGACCGCGGCGCGGGTTTCGTACCACCCGTCTTGCGCCGTTCGGGGAGGGCGAGGTCGGTGGCTGTCATGGCGATTTCATCGCCTCACGGCCGGCGATCGGCTGCTCGTAGCAGTCGACGCGGCCGAGCGAGCGGTAGCAGTAGTTATGCACGACCGTTTCGGTGCGGCACACCTTGTCACCGGGCAGCGGACCATGCTTTTCGCAGATCCGGTAGCTGACGATTTCGCGTCCCTTGTCGTCCATCGCACGGGTCTCGGTCACTTCGGGCCTGGGCGTGCCGCAGGCGGCGAGGCCGAAGGCGAGAAGGGCCGTGGTCAACAACTTGCGGATCGGGAACGGCAATGCTTGTCTCGCATCGTGTCGCGCCCGCGATCGTGTCACGTCTGGCGGGCCGGGCGCATCGCGGGGGTTTTAGACAAATCCGGTCAATAAAACGTTAACCGGGCCCGAAACCCGCGGTTTGCGCGCGGTTCCGCTGGCGAATCGGGGGTGTGCGGGGTAAACTGTGCGCCATGACAGAACCCCAATCCGGCGTGCCGGAGCCGGCGGACGCGCCGGCGCCAAAGCCCGCCGTTCACCATCGAATCGGCGCCCGTCTGCGCAATTACCTGATCACCGGCGTCCTGGTCACGGCGCCGCTCGGGCTGACGGTTTATTTCGCCTGGGGCGTCATTCACTGGATGGACGAGACGGTCATGCCGCTCGTCCCGATGAACTATCACCCGGAAACTTACCTGCCGTTCTCGATCCCGGGTCTCGGTCTGCTCATCGCCATTGTCGTGCTGATCCTCGTCGGCCTGCTCACGGCCAGCCTTCTGGGACGTACCTTCCTGCACCTGTCCGAGCGCATCCTGCATCGCACGCCGATCGTGCGCGGCATCTACGGGGCGCTGAAGCAGTTGTTCGAGACGGTGCTGAGCAACCAGTCGGAAGCGTTTCGCCAGGTCGTCTTGCTCGAATATCCCCGTCGCGGCATCTGGACCGTCGGTTTCCTCACCGGACCGACGGTGGCCGAGATCCAGCGCCGGACCGAGGGCGGCAAGGTGGTCAACGTCTTCGTGCCGACCACGCCCAACCCGACCTCGGGTTTCCTGCTGTTCGTGCCAGAGGCCGATGTCATCGCCCTCGACATGTCGGTGGAAGAAGGGCTCAAGCTGGTCATTTCCGGCGGCATCGTGACGCCGCAGGAAGGCAAGGGCCGGACCGCGCGCGGCGCGGGCACGTCTCAGCCCGAGCGCGCGTAACCGACCGCAGCATCCCTTTCGAACAGGTAGAGCAGGATACGCAGCGCCTCGCCGCGCGCGCTCGTCAGGCCGGGGTCGCGCTCCATGATCAGCGCGGCATCGTCGCGCGCCGTCTGCATCAGTTCGCCGTGAACGGCGATGTCGGCAAGCCGGAAGGCGGGCAGGCCCGACTGCCTGGTGCCGAGAATTTCGCCCGCGCCGCGAAGCCGCAGGTCTTCCTCGGCGATGCGAAAGCCGTCGTCCGTTTCGCGCAGGATCCGCAGGCGTTCGCGCGCCGTCCGGGTCAAGGGTTCGGCATAGAGCAGCAGGCAGGTCGCCGCCCGCGCGCCGCGCCCGATGCGCCCGCGCAGCTGATGAAGCTGGGCGAGGCCGAAGCGCTCGGCATGCTCGACCACCATCACGGTCGCGGCCGGCACGTCGACGCCGACCTCGATCACCGTGGTAGAGACGAGGATCCTCGTGCGTCCCTCGGCGAAGGCGGCGACCGCGGCGTCTTTTTCCGCGGCGCGCATCCTGCCGTGCACCAAGCCGACCTGCCCCGGAAACAATCGGTCCAGCGCGCCGAAGCGCTCCTCGGCCGCGGCCAGGTCCGTGACCTCCGATTCGGCGACCAGCGGGCAGATCCAGAACACGCTGCCCGGATCGGCGCTCGGAGGCTTGGCGCCGCGAACGGCGCGCGTCGTCCGCGCGCCGATTTCCCGCCCCACCGCGCCGACGACTTCATCCAGGCGCGTGAGCGGCACGGTGCGCGTGTCCACCGGCCGGCGGCCGGCGGGCTTTTCGGTCAGGCGCGAGACGTCGAGATCGCCGTAGGCGAGCAGGGTGAGGGTACGCGGGATCGGCGTCGCCGTCATCACCAGCACATCGACCGCCTGGCCTTTCGCGGCAAGCGCGACGCGCTGGGCGACGCCGAAACGGTGCTGCTCGTCGACGACGGCGAGCGCCAGGTCCCTGAAGGAAACGTCATCCTGGATCACCGCGTGGGTGCCGACGACGGCGGCGATGTCGCCGGAGGCGAGCGCCTCCAGCGTCGCCCGCCGCGGCGCGCCCCGATCGCGGCCCGTCAGCAGCGCAAGGCGCACGCCCGCGGCTTCGAAGAGGGGGGCGAGCGTGGCGAAGTGCTGGCGGGCGAGGATTTCGGTCGGCGCCATCATGGCGGACTGGCGGCCTGCTTCGGCCGCGGCCAGCATGGCGAGCGCGGCGACCACGGTCTTGCCGGACCCGACGTCGCCCTGCAGCAGCCGGAGCATGCGGGCGGGGGCTTCCAGGTCGGCGATGATTTCGCCCGTTGCCTGTTTCTGGCATGGCGTGAGTTCGAAGGGCAGGGCGGCGAGCGCCGGCTTGCGCAGACGCCCGTCGCCCTTCGTCGCGCGGCCGCCCTGGCGGCGCATATGAGCGCGGACCAGCGCCATGGCGAGCTGGCTCGCCAGTAGCTCATCGTAGGCGAGGCGGGTGCGCGCCCTGGTGTCCGGCGCGAGATCGGCGATCGTCTGCGGCGCGTGCGCGGCGTTGATGGCCGCGCGCCACGCGGGCCAGCCCTCGCGCTTCAGAAGCGCCCCGTCGTGCCATTCGGGCAGATCGGGAGCGTCGTCGAGTACGGCGTTGATGGCCCGCGCGAGAGTTTTGGGCGACAGGCCCTGGGTCAGCGGCCATACCGGCTCGACGGCGGCGAGATTGTCGCGCTCCCCGATCGGCACGATGTGATCGGGATGCGTCATCTGCCGGACGCCGCGAAAGTCTTCCACCCGGCCCGACACGACCCGTACCTCCCCCGGCGGCAGGGTCCTGGCGAGCCAGTCGTCGTGGGCGTTGAAGAAGACCAGGTCCATGCGGCCCGTTTCGTCGAACACCCGCACGCGATAAGGCGCGCGCCGGTTGGGCGCCTTGTCGTGTTTGTCCACCGTGACGGTGATCGTGGCGACCTCGCCGGGCGGGGCGTCCTTGATCTTCGGCGAAAAGCGCCTGTCGATCAGGCCCGAAGGCAGATGCCACAGCAGGTCGACCGCCTTGGGGCCGGCCAGCCGTTCGACCAGCTTGCCGATGCGCGGCCCGATGCCGGGCAGCGCCGTGACGGGCCGGAACAGGGGATTGAGAATCTGCGGGCGCATCGTTATCCGGCGCGAACTTTCCCGGCGGAGCGGCTGACAGGGCGGGCGCGATGGCTTATATCCTACGCAGCCCGCCGCCCCGTGTCATGCGGCCTCGTCCCGAGGACGCCGAATACCGGGGTTGTGGGCGAAGTGCGTCCGCAATCTGCCGAAAAGGCCCGTCAGCCCATGGATCAAGACGACCTCGCCCGGCGCCGCAAGCGCCTGCTTTACCAGGCCAACCATCGCGGCACCCAGGAATCGGACCTGGTGATCGGCGGCTTCGCGCGCCGCTACCTCGATGACTTCGG
>CAXRES010000025.1:0-5738 GCA_964229575.1 Alphaproteobacteria bacterium | reverse complement strand
GGCGCCACGCGCGGCACCTGCTCGATCTCGAAATTCCGGTACTCGCCGTCGATCGCGATATTTCCGGGCTCGATTATCTCGACGGACGGGAAGGCTTCGAAGCGCTTGCCTGCGATCTGGAGGACGGATCGTCCTGGCCCTTCGCGGGCGAAAAATTCCGCGCCGTCATCGTCGCCAACTACCTGTGGCGTCCGACGCTGGCCGGAACGCTCGCCCTGATCGCGCCGGGCGGTTCGCTGATTTACGAAACTTTCTGCACCGGCAACGAGAAATACGGCAAGCCGTCGAACCCGGATTTTCTCGCCCGTCCGCACGAAATCGCCGAGGCGGCGCGCGCCGCGGGGCTCGATGTCGTCGTCGACGAACATGCCGAAGCAACGGAACCGAGGCCCGCGGTGCTGCACCGCTGCGCCGCGCGCCGGCCCTGAAACTTCGGCCCTTCCTCGGGTCTCAGCCCCTGAGGAACGGCACCGCGAGCTTGTGGAACAGATCGGCCGCGTCCCACGGCACCAGATGCTTGCAGCCTTCGGCGAGGTGCATGTTGAGCTGCGGTTGCTGGTTCTTGAGCATGGCGAAGCGGTCGGCGGCGCGCGCGCGGTCCTCGCGCCCGTAGATCATCAGGAGCGGCTGCCTGAGCTCGGTCAGGCGCTGCCACAGGGCCACTGACGGCTTCTTGTCGGCCTTGGGCTTCTCCTTGGCCGCTTCGGCCATTTCCTGGCGGGCGCAGAAGGCCTTGAAGTTGTCGCCGACCGAGCGCGAATGGCGCAGCCTCAGTTCCGCATCGGTGATCAGCTCGGTGTGGAACAGGTTGGCTTCGAGCAGTTTGCGCGTGTCGTCGAGCGTCGGTTCGGCCTTGGCCATGCGGCTTTCGAGGCGGGCCTGCGCCTTGCCCTCCAGTTTACCGGCGCCGCTTTCGAGCGGCGGCAGCAGGCTGCCGGTGCCGAGGATGACGACATGGCTGACGCGCTCGGGCATTTCGCGCGCGAGCGCCACGCAGATATTGCCCGCCTGCGAATGGCCGACCAGCGCCGCCTTGCCGATCTTCATGGCGTCCATGAAGGCGACGGTGACCTTCTTCTTGAGCGCGACCGAGCCGTCCTCGGTGTAGGACGACAGGCCGAAGCCCGGGAAGTCGAAGGCGATGACGCGCCGACCGGCGGCGGCGAGGGGGCCGAGATTGCGACGGAACACGTCGGCCGAGGAGCCGAGCGATGCGCCGTGGAACAGCAGCACGACCGGGCCTTCGCCTTCCTCGATGTAGCGGATGCGGAATTCCCCGGCGTCGACGAACTTGTCCTCGAAGCGGGTGTCGGTGGCGGCGTCCATGCTGGTCTCCCCTGAATTCGTGCGGATTTTCGCGCAGTCTATCACGCCCCGGGCGGAGCGGAAAAGGCGCGGCCCCTGCACGGGCCGAGGCGCTTGTCATCGGCGGCGGCCCGCCCCATCATCTGCCCGACATTGACGAAAGCCGGGCATCACTTGGTTGAAACCGTTACCAGATTCGCGCCATCGCCGACGGGTTTCCTGCACCTCGGCCACGCCCATGCGGCGCTGTTTGCCATGCGCGCCGCGCGCGCCGTGGGCGGGCGCTTTCTGCTGCGTATCGAGGATATCGACTTCACCCGCTGCCGGCCCGAATACGAGCAGGCGATCTTCGACGACCTCGAATGGCTGGGCGTCGCCTGGGACGGTCCGGTCTTGCGCCAGTCGGAGCGGCGCGCGGCCTACGACGCGGCGCTTTCGCGGCTGGCCGCGGCGGGGCTGACCTATCCCTGCATCTGCACGCGCAGGGAGATCATGGCCGAAATCGCGGCGGCGGGAGCTGCACCCCACGGGCGCGATTCAAATTTTGCGGCCCCGCGGGGGCCGACGCCGCAGGGGCCGGACGGGCCGCTCTATCCCGGAACCTGCCGGGGGCGCACGCATTCGCTCGCGGGGCACGAGGAAGCGGCGATCCGTCTCGATTGCGCGCGCGCGGGCCAGGTCGCCGGCCCGCTCGCCTTCCGCGACCGGGGGGTGGGGCAGGTGGCGGTCGAGCCCTGCCTGTTCGGCGATGCGGTGATCGCCAGGCGCGACATCGGCACCAGTTATCACCTGGCTTGCGTGGTGGACGACGCCTTCCAGGGCGTGACTCTGGTGACGCGAGGCGCCGATCTTCTGCCCGCCACGCATATCCAGCGCGTGTTGCAGGCGGTACTCGGCCTGCCGGAGCCCGACTACCATCACCACGGACTGCTGACCGACGAGGCGGGCAGGCGGCTCGCCAAGCGCGACGCGGCGCGCAGCCTGCGAAGTTTGCGCGAAGCGGGCGCAAGCGCCGCCGAAGCGCGCGCGCTCGCCGGTTTTCCGGACTGACGGGTCAGCGCCGCCTCATCAGCTAAGTTTGCCGTGAATCTCGTGGGCCGGCGCCGGGCGCGAGATATGATAGCCTTGGCCGTAGTCGCAATTCCTGCTTTTCAGCGCGTCAAGCAGATGCCGGTCTTCGATCCCTTCGGCGACGCAGGCGAGCGCGAGGTTCTTCGCCATTCCGATGATCGTGTCGACGATCACGACGCTGGCCGGCGACTTCGTCATCGAGGCTACGAAGGACCTGTCGATCTTGAGTTCCGAGAACGGCAGGCTCTGTAGCTGCGCCAGCGACGAATATCCGGTGCCGAAATCGTCGATCGAAAGCCTGAATCCCTTGATCCGGCAGCGGGTCAGCACGTCCATCAGGCGCACGGCCTCCTGCATGGCCGTTTCCGTGAGTTCGAGCGTTATGCCGGAGGGTGGAACCTTCGCTTTTTCGCACATTTTTTCGATGCGGTCGGGCAGGCCAAGGTCGGAAACATTTCGCGCGGAAATATTGATACCCACGTCGAGCGTGATGCCCTTGGCCCGCCACGCGCCCGACTGGCGCACGGCTTCGCCGGCCACCCAGTCGGTCAATCGATCCATTACATCGTGCTTTTCCGCAATGCCGATGAACGCGCCGGGCAGCAACAGGCCGTGCACGGGGTGGTTCCAGCGCACCAGCGCTTCGACGCCCGTGATCCTGCCCGTACGCAGGTCCTGGCGCGGCTGGTAATGCAGCACCATTTGCCCGTCCCGGATCGCCATCTCGATCTCATCGGCTGTGATGCTTGCGCCCGGCGGGATCAGTTTTAACAACTCGCGGCGAAGGTCGGAGGCGCGTATGGGCTTGTGGATGACTCCGACCATTTTGAGGCCGCGCTCCTCGCCGAGCCGAAAGGCCGTTTCGAGAACGCGCTCGTCGGCGTATCCGCTTGCAATCAGGATTTTGCCGGTCGCATGCGCAGCGCCGAGTTCGCGGAGAATTTCTACCCCGTCCTTTCCGGGCATGAGCAGATCGAGAATGATGGCATCGGCCGGCGCCGTCGCGACGAACTCGGTGAATTTCACGGGGTCCGTGCTCGCAAATACACGGAAACCGCATTGCGCGGCCACCCTCCGGACAAGATCGCAGAAACCTTTTTCGTCGTCGAGAACGGCAAGGGTCTGTTCAGGCATCGTCGTCTCCCAGAATGCGGCGGATCATTCTGTTCAATTCCTGGTGTCGGTAGGGCTTGCTGATGAAGCCGTTCCCCTCCGCCAGCATTTGCGGCGGGAGAACCATGCCGGGAAAGCCTGAGGCGAAAAGCAGCTTGAGTCCGGGCCGCAATTTGCGCGCTTCTTCCGCGAGCGCCGGGCCGGACCAATCCCCCGGCATGACCACGTCCGTGAAAAGAAGGTCGACGGGACGGCCGGATCGCAGAATATCCAGGGCGACCGACCCGTTTTCCGCATCGATCACGTTATAGCCGTATTTCCGCAACTGCCGGCAGGCGACGCGCCGCACATCGTCCTTGTCCTCGACGACCAGCACGGTTTCTCCCTTTGCCGCGGGCGGCGCGGGTTCGTCCTCCGCCGCGCTGCCTGGGTCGGCGACGTCGTCGCGGGCCTTGGGAAAATAAAGCCGGATGGTCGTGCCCACGCCGACCTCGCTATATACCTTGGCGTGCCCGCCCGATTGCTTGACGAAGCCATAAACCATGCTGAGGCCGAGACCGGTGCCCTTGCCGGCGGGTTTCGTCGTGAAAAAGGGCTCGAAGACCCTGGCGACGATTTCCGGGGCCATCCCGCTGCCCGAATCCGACACGGCCATCATCGCGTATTCGCCGGGCACAACTTCGTGATTGAGGCGCACATAATCCTCGTCAAGAACCACATTGGCCGTTTCGACCAGCAACGTCCCGCCTTGCGCCATCGCGTCCCTTGCGTTGATCGCCAGATTCATCAGGCTGGTTTCCACTTGCGACGGGTCGGCCATGATCGTCCACGGTCGATCGGCGAGCCGGGTGCGAATCGTGATGTTTTCGCCCAGCACCTTTTTCAGAAGGCGCGCGGTGCTCGTGACCAGATCGTTGAGGTTCGTTCTTTTGGGTTGCAGCGGTTGCCGGCGGGAAAATGCGAGCAGTTGCCGCGTCAATTCCGCACCGCGGAGCGCCGCATCCAGCGCTTCCTGCTGGATTTCCCGGGTTTCCGCGTCGATCGAGGCGTTTTCCTGAAGCAGATCGAGGTTACCGATCATGACCGCGAGAAGGTTGTTGAAATCGTGCGCCAGCCCGCCCGTAAGCTGGCCGACCGCCTCCATTTTCTGGGATTGCAGCAAGGCCCGTTCGGTTTGCAGGATGGCGGTGATGTCATTGACCACGAACACGACGCCGGCATGGCGATTGTCGGAGCCGTGTATGGCTTTGGCATTGACGCTGACCCGGAGCTTTCTGGCATCCTTCGTCATGAACGTTTCCTGTATGTTCATGACGGTTTCATCGTTCATGGCGCGGTCGAAAAATTCTTCAAACGCAGGGGCTCCGTCCTCGCGTCGGATGGGACAGGCATGGCCGAGAATTTCTTCTTCTTTCCAGCCGAAAACCAGTTCGGCGGCGGGATTCCAGAGAGTTGCCCTTCCGTTCGTATCAAGGGAGATGATGACCGCCGGTGAGGCATCAAGGGTGGCGCCGAGCATGTCGCGGGCCGCTTGCAGGTCCTTGTTGGCAAGCAGCAATTTTGCATCGCGCGCGGAAAGCGTATCGGCCATCCTGTCGAAAGCGCCTGCGACGGTGGCGATCTCGCTCGTCGCGGTGATGGCGCCTATCCGCGCGCCTGTATCGCCCGCCGACAGTTTCTCGACGGTTGCGGACACCAGCGCCAGTGGTCGCCGCACCATACGCTCGGCGAACAGCCACGCGAGGAACAGCAGGACAAATGTGCCGAGCAATATACTGCCGATATAGATTTCGGCACCGGCGAGTGCCGCCGCTTCGACGTCTTTTCTCGGCGTGGCTGCGATGACATAAAGTGCGGGCGTGTCTCCCACGACGACCGGGAGTGCCGCCATCAGCATGTCCTCTCCATCGAGAAACGGCGCTGCGACCGCCTCTTTCGGATTGGCCTTGGCGGCATCGAAAAAGGCCGTGCCGGCAAAGGACTTGCCGAGCCATGCGGCGGAATCTGGCATCGCCGTGATGACCGTCCCGGCGCGATCGGTCACGAAAATTCTGAATTGTTCGGGAAGCTTGACCTGCTGGATGATGAGGCGGCCAAGCCAGTTCAGATCGATCGCAAGAAAGGCTGCGACGATTGCATTGTTTGGTTGTCTGATCGATTTTGCGACGGTAATCGTCGGCTTTCCGGTTACCCGTCCGGTTACATAGTCACCGAGTGCATATGTGTCGTTATCGAGCGATCTCCGAAAC